>JANOYK010000095.1:0-5340 GCA_031428855.1 Burkholderiales bacterium
ATACAGACGTGTCAATTCCTGCCCCCAGATCAGCGCGATGAATCCGGCGCAAGCCAGATACGGCCCGAACGGCATCGGCACCTCCCGGCCCCGGCGCGCGAGGATGATGAGCCCAATGCCAAACACCGCGCCGACCACGGAGGAGGCCAGCACGATCAAGGGCAGCATCTGCCAGCCCAGGAAGGCTCCCAGCGCCCCGAGCAACTTGAAGTCGCCATATCCCATGCCTTCCTTGCCGGTCGCCAGCTTGAACAGCCAGTAGACGCTCCAGAGCGTCAAGTATCCAGCCATCGCGCCAATCACTGCGGCAGGCAAGGTGGTAAATGTGCCGAACAAATTGAAGCCCAAGCCGGCCCAGACCAGCGGCAGGGTAATTGAATCGGGCAACAGTGTCGTGTCAAAATCAATGAAGGCGAGCGCGATCAGACTCCAGGTAAGCAGCAGCGAGCCGGCGCAGGCGGCGGTCGGGCCAAAACGCCAGGCCACCAGCATTGATGCGAGTCCGGTAAGAAGTTCGACGGCGGGGTAGCGGGCAGAAATGCGCACGCGGCAGGCAGAACAGCGGCCGCGCAGGCACATCCAGCTAAGCAGCGGAATATTCTCGACCGCGCGGATGGCGTGGTTGCACGCTGGACAGTGCGAACGCGGCACCGCCAAATCATAACGGGGCAATGATGCGGGAGTCTCGCCGCGCAGTTCCGCCGCCTGCGCCTGCCATTCCGCTTCCATCATCTTTGGCAGGCGGTGAATCACCACGTTGAGGAAGCTGCCGATCGCCAATCCGAGCAGAAGGCAGACCAACAGCAGGAGCGCGGGGTAAGTTTGAAGAAGCTGGAGCATCAAAGCAAAGGCGGCACCGGGGGCGCCGCCTGCGGGTATGAACCGGTCGAATCGCCTAAATTGCCTGACCCATTTTAAAGATCGGCAAATACATGGCGATCACCATGCCGCCGATCAGGACGCCCAACACGACCATAATCATCGGCTCCATCAAACTCGATAGCGCATCAACCGCATCGTCCACTTCCGCCTCGAAGAAATCGGCCACTTTTGACAGCATCGAATCGAGCGCGCCGGACTCCTCGCCGATGGAACACATCTGGATCACCATCGAAGGAAATACATTGGCGTTTTGCATTGCCACTGTAAGGCTGGTGCCGGTGGACACCTCGTTCTGAATCGCCTTGGTGGCTTGAACATACACCTGATTGCCGGACGCGCCGCCGACCGAGTCCAACGCCTCCACCAGCGGCACGCCTGCGGCGAACATGGTGGACAAGGTGCGGGTCCAGCGTGCGATGGTGGCCTTGCGGATCAGATCACCGAATACGGGCACCTTCAGCGTCAATTTATCCATGAACACCTGCATGGCGAACGAGCGTTTCCACGACTCGAAAAAGAAATAGATGCTGCCGCCAATGGCAGGGAACATGATCCACCACCAAGCCACGAAAAATTCGGAAATTGCCATCACGAACAGAGTGGGGCCGGGCAGGTCCGCGCCAAAGCTGGAAAACACCTGCTTGAAAGCCGGGATCACAAAAATCATGATCACGGCAGTGATGACGAATGCGACGACGATGATGGAAATCGGATAAAACAGTGCGGCTTTGATTTTGCTCTTGATCGCGAGAATCTTTTCCTTGTACGTCGCCAGACGGTCAAGCAATGTCTCCAGAATACCGGCTTGTTCGCCGGCGCCGACCAGATTGCAGAACAGCGGGTCAAAATACAAGGGGTACTTGCGGAACGCCTGTGTCAGGCTCGAACCGGTCTCCACCTCGGTCTTGATCTCCATCAGCAGGCGCGCAACGGCCGGGTTGGCGTGGCCCTTGCCGACGATGTCAAATGACTGCAACAGCGGAACACCGGCTTTCATCATGGTGGCCAATTGGCGGGTGAACAGGGTGATGTCCTTGTCCCCTACACTGCCGCCCCTGCTGATCCCCTGCTTCTTGATCTTGCTGACCATCACGCCTTGCCGGCGCAGCGTGGCGCGCACCACCGCGTCACCGGTAGAACGGGATTCACCGCGAACGGATTTGCCAGCCTTGTCCTTGCCTTCCCAGACAAACGTAAACTCTTTTGCTCCCTTGGCAGCGGCGGTAGCCATATGCTCTCCTTCCCATGGAGGTTATTTGTTGGTGCAGCCCGGCATTTCTACGAATGGCACCGGCACTTGCGTGATCCCGACCATACACCCGCCTTGCTGGCTGCGACCGTTCTTGCATCTGTTCTGTCTGCCCCCGCCGCTATGCACACTGGCGGTGTCATGGTGCCATGCACCGCAATATGATACGCCGAATTTTCGCAAAAATCCCAATGGCATGGCCGGTCATCGCCTTCTCGCGTCTCCGCGCGCCCTTCAACGTCCGCATTCAACCCGCTGGCCGTCCCACCGGGGGCGCATCTTGGCCGCGTATCCCGATCCATCAACGGTGCTGTGCCGCGGTTCAGCCTGGCTGCCGCAAACGCACGGTTCGCACTACACGGTGTTCCGTTTGCACGATGTCCATGGCGCAACCGGATATTTTGACGCTCACGCCAACCTCGGGAATGTCGCGCAGGTGTTCGAGAATCAGACCGTTGAGCGTTTTGGGGCCGGTGAGTGGAAATGAAAGCCCAAGCCGGCGATTGAGGTCGCGCAGCAGACTGCCGCCTTCGACCAGAACTGTGCCGTCTGCGGCCCAGGCTGCCGCATTGGCGCGCGCCAGCGGCGCTCCGGTGGTGAACTCGCCGATCATCTCCTCGACGATGTCTTCGAGTGTGACCAGGCCCTGCAATTCGCCGTACTCGTCCACCACCAGCGCCATGCGCTGGCGATTTTCCTGAAACAGCTGCAGCTGCTGAAACACCGGCGTCGCGGCCGGCACGAAGTAAGGCTCGGTCACGATATCGAGAATGCGCTCACGGTTGATCGTGCCTTCAGCGAACAGGGCTGCCGCTTTGCGCACCAGCAGCACGCCTTTGATATTGTTGATGTCGCCATCATGCACAATCAGGCGGCGGTGATTGCTGGTGGTGAGTTTGCGCGCAATCACCGCCGGATCGTCCTCCAGATTGATCGATTCAAGATGCGCCCGCGGCACCATCACGTCATCCACGCTGATCTGTTCGAGCTCGAACAGGTTGAGCAGTATGCTCATATGCTTTTGCGGAATGAAGTGAGCCGATTCGAGCACTATCGTGCGCAATTCCCCGGGGCTGAGCCGCTGTGATTCGCTGGCGGCATCCATGTCGATGCGAAAAATCTTGAGCAGCGCGCTGACAAACAAATTGACGAACCAGTAGGCCGGGTAGGCCACCACGACCAGCGGTTTCAGGACATAACTGGCGGGGAAGGCGACGCGCTCAGGATGGGTCGCGCCGATCACCTTGGGCGTAATCTCGGCAAAGACAATAATCAAAAATGCCACGATGGCGGTGGTAACGGCCAGCACAATTTGATTGCTGCCGAAATGGTCAATCGCCATCGCGGTGACCAGCGCGGAAATGCCGACGTTGATGAGGTTGTTGCCGATCAGAATGACCGATAGCAGCCGGTCAGTGCGTCCCAGCAATTCCGCTGCCTGCATCGCGCCGCGCTTGCCCTGACCCGCAAGGGCTTTGAGGCGATAGCGGTTGAGCGCCATCATGCTGGTTTCGGCAATCGAAAAAAATGCCGAGCACAGCAACAGCACGGTCAGCACGCCGATCTGCACGGACAGCGGAATGTCGCTCAAGCTGAAATCAAGGTGACGGGGAGCGTTTCAGTATCGGGACGCGCGCCGGGCGTGTCAAGCAAAACACCGGGAAAACGCGGGCAAAGACACCGGAAAGACACGTATCGTCAGCGCGTGGCAAGGCCGGTGGTGTCACGCAGAGGCGCAGAGGCGAAGGCAAGGAAGCGGGGAAATGGTCGGGGTGAGAGGATTCGAACCTCCGGCCTCTACGTCCCGAACGTAGCGCTCTACCAGGCTAAGCTACACCCCGATGCAATTTCAAATTGTGCCGTTGGATGCTGCGGCTCTCTCACCGTGCCGCCGTCAGCCTACAATTCATGTGCGACCAGTGTGAATGCCAGTGTGAATTTTTTAGCCAACCGCGGTCAGCTTTTCCGTTCAATTGTGACAGCACATAATTGTAGCAAAGTTTCACGGTAGACCGAGTGTGGCAGCGCTGCCACGAGGCTGGCAGCAAGGTCCGTCTCGGCGCGGGCGGCCTGGCGCGCATAGTCGAGCGCGCCGCTCAATGCAATGGCGTCGAGCACTACACCGAACGCCACCTCGCCGGGCTTGGTGATGGCGCAGCGCGCGACCGACTGCTGCGCTGCCGTGCCGTGCGTAAGCACGTAGATCAATGGCAAGGTGGGTTTGCCCTCTCCCAGGTCATTCCCCACATTTTTTCCGGTATCGCCTGCATTGCCGGTGTAATCGAGCACATCATCGATCAGCTGAAACGCGGTGCCCAGGCGCATGCCGAATTCCGCCATGCGCTGCTGCACAGCGGGTGATGCACCGGCCACGATGGCACCGAGCCGTCCGCACGCCTCGAACAGCTTGGCGGTTTTGTAACGGATCACGCGCAGGTAGCGCTCTTCGGACACATCGGCGTCGCCAATGTTCATCAGTTGCAGGACTTCACCTTCCGCAATCACGTTGGTGGCTTCTGACAGCACCTCCATGACCCGCATATTGCCCACACCGACCATCATCTGAAACGCGCGGGAGTAAAGAAAATCTCCTACCAGCACACTGGCGGCGTTGCCGAACATGGCGTTGGCGGTCTTGCGCCCGCGGCGCAGATCCGATTCATCAACCACATCGTCGTGTAACAAAGTCGCGGTGTGGATCAATTCAACCACTGCCGCCAGTTCGTGAGCTTTTGGGCCCTTGTAGCCCAAGGCACCGGCCACCAACAGCAATAGCACCGGCCGCAGCCGCTTGCCACCGGCGGCAATGATGTAGTCGGAAATTTGGCCGATCAGCGCGACTTCAGATCTGAGGCGGGCGTGAATGACGGCGTCAACTGCGGCCATGTCGGCCGCAATCGGGGCCGTCACCGGCGAACTGGCGGAGGAGGATAGGTGCATGAAATGGGGTGGCAGAAAGCTGGCTGAGTCTAGCCGCCGCCGCAGGCGAAATCAACCGGTATCTGCGGGGCGGCGGCGGACACCTGAGGCGCGCTCCTTGCCGCGTGTTTGGCACCGCGAAGCCTTTGACTTTAATGGGGTTTTCGGTTATTCTTATCAGTTCCCTGCAATTGGTGCGGGGGCATTTTGCGCAGGGCTGGCGCGATTTTTACGTGACGGCCTGGCGTTTTCTCAAGGACATAACCATGTATGCGGTCATAAAAACCGGA
>JANOYK010000096.1:0-4138 GCA_031428855.1 Burkholderiales bacterium
GTGGGAGCAGGTTTTGACGGAATATTCCATCTGGCAGCAGTGGTCAGCGGCCAGGCCGAAGCCGACTTTGAACTGGGCATGAAGGTCAACCTCGACGGCACCCGCAACGTGCTCGAAGCCTGCCGCGCGCTGCATGCTGCCACCGGCAAAGCGCCCAAGCTGCTCTACGCCAGTTCCATCGCCGTATTCGGCACGCCGCTGCCCGATGTCATCACCGACGCCACCACGCCGACACCGCAGGCCTCTTACGGCGTGCAAAAACTGATTGGCGAGTGGCTGGTGGCTGACTACCATCGCAAGGGCTTTATTGATGGCCGCGCGGTGCGCATTCCGACCGTGTCAGTGCGCCCCGGCAAGGCCAACGCGGCGGCGTCGTCATTTGCCAGCGCGGTGATTCGCGAGCCGCTCAACCGTATTGACTACGGTTGCCCGGTGCCGCCCGAGACCCTGATGTGGATGTGCGGCCCGCGCGCGGTGGTGGCCAACCTGCTGCGCGCATTTGATTTGCCGAGCGAGGCCTGGGGCGTGTTGCGCGCGCTCAGCCTGCCCGGCATTGTGGTCAGCGTCGAGGAGATGGTGGCCTCCTTGCGCAAACTCGGCGGCGAGGCGGCGGCCAAGCGCGTCACCTTCATCAAGGATGAGCGGATCCAGGCGATTGTGAAAACCTGGGCCGCCAAACTGGAGACGCCGCGCGCGCTGTCGATGGGGTTCAGTGCCAGCCGCTCAATGGATCAGATCGTGGCCGAATACATTGAGGATGAAGGTATCCGGGTGTAGCGTTTGATACGGGCGGCGCTGCGCGCTTGGGGGCGTTCCCGCCTTCGCCGTACAAGGCCTCCCGTTTCAACCGCTCTGGTCAAGGGTTTCCGGCATTGCGCCGCTGAAACCCTTGCCTGCCAACGGTTTCAGAGGTGATGCCTTACCAAAGTTTCCACCACGGGTTTTGCACTACCGGCCCGTTGTTTTTGACAATCTGGCTATTGGGAAAATTCCTGTCCAGCACGCGCTTGGCGTCGTTGCGCAAATCGCTCAGGCCCATCGCGTCGTAGGTCTTCCACATGATGAACAGCGCTTCTTCATGCGAGGGTGAATTCGGGTAAGTGGTGATGGTGTATTGCGCCCGGTTGACGGCGGCAAGCAGCGCGCCGCGCCGCACGTAATAGCGCGCGACGTGAATTTCATAAGCGGCCAGCGCATTGACCAGATAGCGCAGACGCAGGCGCGCATCGTCAGCGTATTTGCTCTCGGGATAGCGCGCCACCAGCAGCTTGAAGGTATCGAACGATTCCTTGGCGGCGCGGTTGTCACGCTCGGTCGGGTCTTGGCGCGACACTTTGCCCAGCAGCCCCAGGTCTTCATTGAAATTAATCAGGCCCTTGAGGTAGATCACGTAATCGAGATGCGAATGATTCGGGTAGAGCTTGATGAAACGGTCACACGCGGCCAGGGATGACGCCAGGTCGTTGCTCTTCCAGTACGAATAGGCGATGTCGATTTGCGCCTGCTGGGCGAAGCGGCCGAATGGATACTTGGCTTCAAGCGTCTCCAACAGCTTGATGGCTTTTTCCCACGAGGAGGCGCGCATTTCCTCGCGTGCTTCGGTGTAGATTTTTTGGGCCGACCAGCCGGCCGTTTCGTCGTATTGGTTGACCCGAGTGCCGCAGGCGCTGAGGATAAACAGCGCGGCCAGCAGGGCCAGGCACGTCTGAAAACTGTGGTGTAAGGTACGATAAGGCATGATGCGCGCAACCAAAAAAAGAGACCACGTGGCGGAGGCCAAGGGTAACCAACGGACATCCAAATCTGCCTCTGAATGTGCGTCCGTGGCAGAGCCAAATTATAGCGCCGGGGACGATGATGATGCCTCGATTGAGCCAGTATCGGGCGCAGTGGACGCAGGTGCCGGGACGATTGAGTTGCTGACGCCGGAAAACCCGGATGGCACCCGTATAGACCTGTTTTTGTCGCGTCTGGTTCCGCAGTTTTCGCGCGCGCGTCTGCAAACCTGGCTTGACGAGGGACGCATCAGCGCTGATGGCGCGCCAGCCACCGCCAAGACCCGCCTGCTCGGTGGCGAAGCGGTGCGCATCGTCACCGCCTCCAGCGCCGAACAACAGGCCTTCGCCCCCGAGCCGGTGCAGATCGACATCGTGTTTGAAGACGCTCACATCATCGTGCTCAACAAGCGCCCCGGTCTGGTGGTGCATCCGGCCCCCGGCAACTGGAGCGGCACGGTGCTCAACGGCCTGTTGCATCATGCGCCGGCGCTGGCGCAGGTGCCGCGCGCCGGTATCGTCCACCGGCTTGACAAAGACACCAGCGGCTTGATGACAGTGGCCAAAACATTGGAGGCGCAAACCGCATTGGTGCGCCAGTTGCAGGCGCGCACGGTGCGGCGCGAATATCTCGCCGTAGCGGCTGGCGTTGTCACCCAGGCCGGCACAGTCGATGCACCCATCGGGCGGCACCCGTCACAGCGCACCCAAATGGCGGTGCTGGCGGCTGATGCCGCCGGTGCCAAGCCGGCCATCACACACTACGCGCCGCTGGCCGTCTACGCACGCGGGGCTACGCTGATCGAATGCCGGCTCGAGACCGGGCGCACCCATCAAATCCGCGTGCATCTGCGCCATGTCGGCCATGCGCTGGCAGGTGATCCGGTCTATGGTGTCCTGCCGTCACGCGGCTGGTTTGGGCGGCAGGCGCTGCATGCCCGCACGCTCGCGTTCAAGCATCCGCATACCAGGCGACTGGTCACGTTTGAAGCGCCGCCGCCGCTTGACATGGCGGCGCTGATCGCGGCGTTGGAGGCCGAATGATGCGTAAGCCGGTTGCGGGCAAGCCGGGCAACGCGAGAGCGGCTGGGTTGGCGCAGTCTGGTGCGCCGGTACCAGCGCTGATTCCAGGCTGGGACGCCCCCGCCAACGTGCACGCCATCATGACCACGCGCGCAGGCGGCGTCAGCACCGCGCCATTTGACAGCTTCAATCTCGGCAGCCGCTGTGGCGATGACCCGGCGGCAGTGGCGCGCAACCGCGCGCTGCTGCGCCAAAGCATGCCCTCTGATCCGGTCTGGCTCAGGCAAGTACATGGCGCAACGGTGATTGATGCTGCCGCGCGAACTGCGGCAGATCCGGATCCCGAAGCCGACGCATCGTATACGCATGCGGCAGGCACCGTCTGTGCCGTGCTGGTAGCCGACTGCATGCCGGTGTTGCTGGCGCACCGCAGGGGCGCGGCAGTGGCAGCCGCCCACGCCGGTTGGCGCGGCCTGAGTAGCGGCGTGATCGAGGCAACGGTGAAAGCGATGGGCGTGCCACCGGATGAGGTAGCCGCATGGCTCGGCCCGGCAATTGGCGCGCAGCAATTTGAAGTCGGCACCGATGTGCTTGACGCCTTCACGCGCCACGACGCCCGCGCTGCCGTTGCGTTCACACCCTACCCGGCCGGCGCGGGCAAATATCTATGCGACCTCTACGCACTGGCGCGCCAGCGGCTGGCTGCGCTCGGGGTGACCAGCATTGCAGGCGGCGGCTACTGCACCGTCAGTGAACCGCGCTTTTATTCCTACCGGCGTGACCGCACCACCGGGCGCATGGGCGCGTTCATCTGGATCGAAGCGTGATCCACACCCCTTAGCGCAGCGGCAACAACGCCGGCCACTGTTCCAGCGTGCTTTGCATCGCCTGCACCGTCCACGGCATGCCATGTGCGAGCCACCACAGTCCGGTCAGCAGCGTCACCGGGAAACCGACCGGCAACAGATTGAGTTGCGGCGCAGCGCGGGTCAAAATGCCGAGCGCGAGATTGCACACCAGCAGCGCGGTCAGCACCGGCAGTGCCAGATGCAGCCCAATCCGGAACAGTTCGCTGCCCAGACGCGCAAGCCAAAACCTTGCCTGCCGCGCAGCGCCCAGGCGCAAGCCGCCTCTGACCTCGCGCGCGGACAAACCATGATCGATGCGAACCAGCAGACCTTCGCGCGTCTGGCCAAGCTGAGTTTGTTTGACTACCTGCGGTGATGCCGCGCTAAAATCAACTGCGGTACTGGCTTGAAACCGGTGGTGCAAGCGGGTTTTGGCGATCATATGGTCAACAGCCGGCCAACAGCCGGCCAACAGCCGGCCAACAGCCGGCC
>JANOYK010000097.1:0-3641 GCA_031428855.1 Burkholderiales bacterium
CGGCACGGCAGACATTTTGCTGGTGCGCTCGCAATTGCCGGCTGATCTGTTTGACCGGCCCAACCATCTGATCGGCGTGATTCGCAACGGCACCGGGCTCGATTTGATCCCGGTCGAGTCGGCCACCAGGCATGGCATCCCGGTCGCCAACGTGCCCGGTGCCAATGTACAGACCGTGGCGGAATATTGCGTCGCTGCCATGCTGGCGATGACGCGCAAGATCGAGACCATGCACCGCGATCTGCGCGAGCGTGGCTGGGCTGAGGCGCGGGTGCATACCGATGGCACCGCCGACCTGCATGGCAAGACCATCGGCATCGTCGGATTGGGCGATATCGGCACCAAACTGGCCGCCATCTGCCATCTGGGATTCGGCATGCGCGTGCTGGCGTATCAGCCGCGGCCGAAGCCCAAAGCGGACTACATCACAACGATGCCGCTCGATGAGGTCCTTGCAAAAGCTGACTTCGTCTCGCTCAATTGCCCGTTGACGCCGGAGACGCGCCACCAGCTCGATGCGCGCCGGATTGGGCTCATGAAGAAAAACGCGATCCTGATCAATGCCGCCCGCGGGCCAATCGCTGACGAAGCCGCGCTGGCGCAAGCACTGCACGACCATCGCTTGGGCGGTGCCGTCATCGACGTGTTCTCGCAACAGCCCCTGCCGCGCGATAGTGCCTTCTTTGGCCTGGACAACGTGCTGCTCACGCCGCACGCCGCCGGGCTCACGCCGGAAAGTTTCGCCGCCATGAGTACTGGCGCGGCAAAGCAGATGCTCCAGCTGTTTGCCAATCAACGCCCCACCCATCTGGTCAATCCGGCGGTGTGGGAAGGTTTTATCGCAAGGAGAACGGCATGAGCGAATCGCAACAGACAGGCGGTGCGACCGCGGCAGGAGCAACAGCAACCGGTGCACCCGGAGCAGGAGTAGCCGCAGCCGGAGTCGGCACCGCAGCCGGCGCGTCGGCAAGCCTGAAGATCGCTCACATCGAGGGCTTTGCCACTTCATTTCCGGTCACCGGCGGGGTGACGCTCGGCATTGGCCGCGCGGTCAAGCGCGACGCAGTGATCGTCAAGGTCACTACCGAAGACGGTATCGTCGGCTGGGGCGAATCGCATCATGGCCGCTGCCCCGGCGCCATCGGGCATCTGATCAACACCACGCTGCGCCAACTCATCACCGGCATGCATGCCTACGATGTGGTTGGCGTGTGGCAGCGCATCTACTCGCGCCAGATGGCAAGCCACGGCATGGGTACCGCCAGTGCGCTCGCCATGAGCGGCATCGATCAGGCGCTGTGGGACATCCGCGGCAAGGCAGCCGGTTGGCCGCTCTATATGCTGCTCGGCGGCAGCGTGAAGCCGGTCAAAGCCTACGCGGGCGGCATTTCACTCGGCTTCCAGCCGCCGGCCGAGCTGGTCGATGAAGCGCATGCATTGGTTGCACAAGGCTATCGCGCGCTGAAGCTGCGCTTTGGCGATAGCGTCAAGCGTGACATCGAACGCCTCACCGCAGTGCGCAAGGCCTTCGGCACCGGCATCGACATCATGGCTGATGCGAACATCGGTTATCAAGTGGAGGACGTGCGCCGTGTCATGCCGGCGCTGGTCGAGCACGACGTGCTGTGGCTCGAAGAGCCGTTTGCCCCGCACGACTATCGCAGCTATGAAGTCGCCGCCAGCTTTGGCCCGATACCGCTGGCGGCAGGCGAGAACCACCACACGCGTTATGAATTCACGCCGCTGATAGAGAGCAAATCGGTGCGTGTGTTGCAACCCGACCTGTCCAAAACCGGCGGCATCACCGAAGGCCTGCGCATCGCCGCGATGGCGGCGGCGCACAAGCTCTCGATCAATCCGCACACCTCGGCGAGTGGCCTCAATATGGCGGCCAGCATCCATTTTCTGGCGTCGATCGAAAACATGGGTTGGTTCGAGGCCGATGTGGCAAAGGAAAATCTGTTTCGTGACCGCCTCACCAGCCGGCCGGACCGGCTGGATGAAAACGGCTGCGTGCAACCGGGCAACGCGCCGGGGCTGGGGGTTGAAGTGGATGAGGCATTTTTGCGGGCGCACCCGGTGATCGACGGGCCTGCCTACGTTTGAATGTTGGAACGACTGAACGTTTGAAGATGGCACCGGGAACACCTCAATCAAGGAGACCACCATGATCAAGACTGTCAAGACTGTCAAAGCCGCAATGTTGTGTTTGACCGCCGCGCTGGGCCCGCTGGCCGGCGGCAATGCGCTGGCACAGGCCTTTCCCACCAAGCCGATTCGCATCATCGTGCCGTATTCACCGGGCGGCACGACTGACTTGCTGGCGCGCCTGATCGGGCAGCACTTGTCCGAGAAGTGGGGCCAATCAGTGTTGGTCGAAAACAAACCCGGCGTCAACGGCATGATCGGTTCTGATTTGATTGCCAAAGCGCCTGCTGATGGCTACACCATCGGCATCGCATCGCCTGGCTCACATGCCGCCAATGCCACCCTGTATCCGAAGGTCACCTACGACACGGTCAAGGATTTCACACCCATCACGCTGGCGGTCTCGGCACCGCTGGTGCTGGTGGCGCATCCGGACCTGAACGTGAGCAGTGTCGCTGAAGTGCTGGCGCTGGCCCAGGCCAAGCCCGGCTCGATCAGCTATGCATCCGGGGGCAGCGGATCGTCACAACACCTGGCGATGGAGTTGTTCAAAAGCATGACCAGCGTTGACATGGTGCATGTGCCCTACAAGGGTTCGGCCGCGTCTTATGTGGATCTGCTGGCCGGCCGGGTGACGCTCGCATTTGATGCCATGACCGCAGCCGTCCAGCACGTCAAAGCCGGCAAGCTCAAAGTGCTGGCAACCGGGTCGGCAAAACGACTGCCGTTCCTGCCCGATGTGCCAACCGTGGCCGAAGCCGGTGTAAGCGGTTATGAGTACTCGGCCTGGTACGGCTTTGTCGGCCCGGCCAGGATGCCAGCCGACGTACTTCAGAAGCTCAATGCCGAAATCATCGCCGGCCTCCACTCGCCCAAGGTGCGCGAGACTCTCGAGAAGGCCGGCGTGCTGATTGTCGGCAATTCGCCGACCGAGTTCTCATCGTTCATTTCCGCAGAGGTCGACAAAGCTGCCAAGGTCATCAAATTTGCCAACATCAAGCCAGATTGAATCGGCGAAGATGGCCCGAAACGATTGGTGCAAGCGGGTCTACGCTTATTGTCCTCTGAAGAGACGCATCCACCAAGGGTTTCCGGATAACGGCGGATGTGGCTAAGAGGCGCGGCGTGACCGTCCGCTCAGATTTCCCAATCGTCAGTCTTCAACTGCGGCACGCGACCGAACTCGGCGGTGTTGTGCGTCACTACGGTAAGTCCATGCACCAGTGCGATGGCGGCGATTTGCAAATCATACGGGCCGATGGGCGTGCCGGCAGAAGCCAGCGCCGCGCGGATTTGCCCAAACATGCGGGCCGCTGCGCCATCAAAAGACAGTGAGGGAAAGGTAGGGAACAGACTGTCCAGCAGTGCCAAATTATCATCACGCCGCGCGCTGCGGAACGCACCGTAATACAACTCCGCCTTCACCACGTCACACAGAAAAATGCTGTCGGGAGTGCGTGACTGTAAACGTGCCTTGACGGGGGAAGGACGCG
>JANOYK010000098.1:0-1581 GCA_031428855.1 Burkholderiales bacterium
CGCGCGCATCGACCGGCGCGTGGTCAACAAACGCGCAATTGAGGCGTTGGTGCGGGCCGGCGCGTTTGATACGCTCGAACCGGACCGCGCCGCCTTGTTCGCCAGCGTTGGACTGGCGGTGGAAGCAGCCGATCAGGCCGAACAGAATGCCTCGCAAGGCGGTTTGTTTGGCGGCGCATCAGATGCCGATGCCCAGGCGCACCAGCCAGAGCTGATCCGCACCCTGCGCTGGAGCGCACGCGACAAGTTGCTCAACGAAAAACTCGCGCTCGGCTTGTATCTGTCCGGCCATTTGTTTGACGCCTACGCGCCCGAGGTGCGGCAGATCGCCAAGACGCGTCTGGTCGACGTGCAGCCGCGCGGCGAGCCGCAGTTGCTCGCCGGTGTGGTGTCACAGTTTCGCAATGTGATGACCCGGCGCGGCAAGATGATTATTGTCGAGCTTGATGACGGCACCGCCAAGCTCGAACTGACCGTGTTCAACGAGTTGTACGAGCAGCACCGCGCGATTTTGAAACCGGATGAATTGCTTGTGATCTCAGGCAAGGTGCGCGAAGACCAGTTCTCCGGCGGCATGCGTGTGGGCGCGGAGAAAATTTTCGGCCTCACCGAACTGCGCCGCGCCTACGCGCGCTCGCTCAAACTCTCAATGAACGGCCAGGCCGATACCGCCAAGCTGCTCACCCTGCTCGGCCCCTACAAAAACGGCCCATGCCCGGTGGTGGTGGAATACGATAACGGTGCCGCGCATTGCACCCTGCCGCTGCCGGATGAATGGCGCATCACTCCGCGCGAAGAACTGCTGCAAGGCCTGCGCGACTGGCTTTCACCCAAGGGTGTCACCGTTGTGTACTGAAGGCGGCGCAACGCGATTGTGCGCATACGGGATCCTTTGATGACGCCGGACGCCATCGACCTCGCGCAAGTCAAACGCGCCCTGATCGTCAAGCTGCGCCACCACGGCGATGTGCTGCTGGCGTCCCCGGTGTTCAATGTGCTCAAGGCGCGCGCGCCCGGCATCGAGATCGACGCGCTGGTCTATGCCGACACGCAAGAGATGCTGTCGCTGCACCCGGCAATTGCCCAACTGCACACGATTGACCGCGCGTGGAAACAAGCCGGCCTGATCGCGCAGGCCCGCGCCGAGTGGGCGCTATGGCAGCGCCTGAAAGCGCGCCGCTATGACCTGCTGATTCACCTCACTGAACACCGGCGCGGCATGTGGCTGGCCAAAACCCTCAAGCCGCGCGTGCGTGTGGCACCGCAGTTCCGCAACGACGACGCGCTGTGGAACGAGAGCTTCACCCACTTCTACAAACTGCCCGCACGCGGCAACAGCCGTCACGCGGTCGAGTGCAATCTTGACGCGCTGCGCCGCCTCGGCATCCACCCGGCTGAAGATGAAAAATCGCTGCTCCTGATCGATGGTGCCGAAGCTGCCACGCGGGTCGCGGCGCTGCTGGCACAGCACGCTGTGGCAGCGGGCGCGGGGCCGGGTTTCGTCCATATCCACCCCACCTCGCGCTGGCTGTTCAAAACCTGGCCACCCGAGCGCATGGCGCAGTTGATCGACGCGCTGCA
>JANOYK010000099.1:0-6918 GCA_031428855.1 Burkholderiales bacterium
AAAAAGATCGCTGACAGCCTGGTGCTGCAAGGCGTGGACAGCATTTTTTGCGTGCCGGGCGAGAGCTACCTGGGCCTCACCGATGCGCTCACCGATGTGCCGGCCATTCGCCTGATCGTGTGCCGTCACGAAGGCGGCGCCGGGTCGATGGCGATTGCCGATGGCTTGTTGCGCGGGCGCGCCGGGGTGTGTCTGGTGTCGCGCGGGCCAGGGCTGGCCCATGCGCTGGTGGCGCTGCACACCGCGTTTCACGACGCCGTACCGCTGGTAATGTTGATTGGCCAGGTTGAGCGCCACGACATGGGCCGCATGGCCTTGCAAGAACAAAACTACAGCAAATTATTGTGCGACATCACCAAAACAGTGATCGGAGTCAATCGTGCAGAGCAAGCGTCCGACGCGATTTCGCGCGCGTTTCACCTGGCGCAGAGCGGCACGCCGGGGCCGGTGGCAGTGGTGCTGCCGGAAGATTTGCTCGATGAACAAACCGATGCGCCGCTGGTGCAGCCGCGCATTCAGGTGCAAGCCGGCCCGCGTGCCGAAGACCTGGCACAGTTGGCCGCCATGCTGGCGCAGGCCAAGCGCCCGCTGATTTGGGTGGGTGCCACATTGACCGGCGAAGGCGCGTTGGCCGATCTGGAACAACTCGCCGAGCGATGGAACGTGCCGGTGTGCTCAACCAACAAGCGCCCGCACCTGTTTGACTCGTCGCATTCCCATTTCGCCGGCCACGTCGGCATCCGCACACCGGCCAAGCTGCTCGACCTGCTCAAGCAAACCGATTTGCTGATTGCGCTCGGCGAGCGTCTCACCGACACGCTCAGCCAGTACTACACCTTTCCCGCCGCGCCCAATCCGCAAATGCCGCTGGTGCATGTGTGGCCCGACGCGAACGAAGTCGGGCGCGTCTGGCGGCCCGCGCTCGGGATGGCGTGTGAGCCGCATGCTGTCGTGCGCGCGCTGCTGCAATTGTCTGCGCCCGCCGCGTCTGCCACCTCGATCGAGCGCCAACCCTGGGTCGACAACCTGCACGCGCTGCAGCAACAACTGCGTGCGCCGGTGTGGGACAAAACGGCCGATGGCGTCAACTTCGCCGCTGTGGTGTGCGCGGTCAATCAACACCTCGCAGCCGACGCTGTCATCACGCTCGATGCCGGCAGCTTCTCCACCTTCGTGTTCCGCTACATCGCCTTTCACCGCGGCCAGCAGGTGCTGACCTCGGTGGTGGGCGCGATGGGCGCGGGTGTGCCGATGGCTGTGGCCGCCGCGCTGCGCAATCCGCAGCGGCAGGTGGTGGCCTTCGTCGGCGACGGCGGCGCCCTGATGACCGGCAACGAGCTGGCCACTGCGCGCCTCTACGGCGTCAATCCCATCATCATCATTGCCGACAACGGCTACTACGGCACCATCGGCCTGCACCAAGACATGCGCTATCCAGGCCGCCCGTTTGAAGCAGCCACGCAATTGGCCAATCCTGATTTTGCGCTGTGGGCGCAGTCGTTTGGCGCGGTGGGCATCACGATTGCGAGTGAAGCCGATATTGGCCCGGCACTGGTGCAAGCGTTTGCGCCGTCCACCCGGCCGGTGGTGGTGCATGTCAAAACCTCGGCGCTGCAGATGAGCGCGTGGCGGCAGGCCAGCCGCAAACTCAATTTCGCGGCACCCGCATAAACACAACACCACACAACGGAATCAGGGCCGCAGCCTGCAAGGCGCTCCCACCAACGCTTTCAGCGCTGCCACCCCGTTTAACCGGACGCTGCCATCTTGCCCGGCTCGACCACGCGGTGTTGCAGGCTTTTGAGATGGATCGAGAGCGTGGCCGAACTGCCCAAGACCGCGACCGGTAAAATTGCGCGCTTCACATTGCGCGGCAGGTAAGCCGCCGCCAAGCTGCCGCTACACCGCAGGCAAGTGGCCCGGCGTTGAGCACCCAGCACGGCCCGCCGCAGCGCCAACCAGGACCTCCACCATGCCCTTCATCGACATCGGCGATCACACGCTCGAATACGAACGCATCCCCGGCGCGCGCAACCGCGCCACCGTGGTGATGCTGCATGAAGGCTTGGGGTCGGTGTCGATGTGGCGCGACTTTCCGAAGCTCCTCGCGGCCCACACTGCACACACGGTGCTGGTGTATTCACGTCTCGGCTACGGTTTGTCAGACCCGCTGGCCGACAGCGCTGATGCGCGCGGCCCGCGCCGCAATTTGCGCCGGCCGGACTTCATGCATCGCGAAGCGTTCGAGGTATTGCCTGCGTTGCTGCAAGCACTCGGCATCGACAAGCCGGTGCTGTTCGGCCAGTCCGATGGCGGCTCCATCGCGCTGCTCTACGCGAGTCAGCATCCGGTTACCGGCGTGATCGCGATGGCCCCGCATGTGCGCGTCGAAGACATCTCGATCACCAGCATTGAGGAAGCGCGCGAAGCCTACGAGACCACCGGGCTGAAAATCAAACTGGCGAAACATCACGATGATGTGGAAGGCGCGTTTCGCGGCTGGAACGATGTCTGGCTAGATCCGGATTTCCGCGCGTGGAATATCGAAGCCGAGCTGCCACTCATCAAAGCGCCGATCCTCGCGATCCAGGGTGAGGACGATCAATACGGCACGCTGTATCAGATCGAGGAAATCCAGCGCCGCAACGCGCGCACGCGCTTGTTCAAGATTCCGCAGTGCGGGCACTCACCGCATCGCGATCAGCCCGATATCGTGATGGGTGCCGTGCAGTCGTTTCTGGCGACGCTGCCGGAGTTGAAGCGCGCTGAGGCGCAGTGAGCTGCCCTACGGGCCTGATCCGTCCGATCCAAACGCGGCGCGCCGCAGGCGGTCGTTGATGCCGTCCCACTCCACGCCTTCGGGTGGCGCTTCGACCATCAGCACGTCGCAGCCCGAGGTGTCCATGGCGCGCAGGTGGGCGTAGAGGTTGTGCGCATACACGCGCGGCTCGCGCGAGGCGCGCCAGTGCAGGGCACCGGGCATGGGTGCGAGGCTGAACGACAACACCGCGATGGCTTGCCCGGCGTGGGCGGCCAGCGTGCCGGTTAACACTGCGCCTTCGACGATGAGCAGGCGGGTGCGCGGGGCGTAGTGTGCGTCCAGGCTGCCGGAGACGCGCGGTGCGGCGTGTGCTGCGACGGGCGCGGCGACGGGGGCTGCGACGGTATCTGCGCCCAATTGAGCTGTGGGTCGCGCTGTGGGCCGCGCCGTGGGCCGCACCGTGGGCCGCGCTGCGGCCAGCGGACCCGCTTCTGCATCAGGCTGCCCCGCCAAGACCGGCTCTGGGTGCGCTTGTTGGGCCGATGATGCGGCAAGAGTGGCTCCCAGAGCGGCTGTTACGGCTTCGGCTGTGATAGATCCGGGCCGCAGGATGCGCGCGGCACCGGTCGAGAGATCAACG
This sequence comes from Burkholderiales bacterium, assembly GCA_031428855.1. GTDB lineage: Bacteria > Pseudomonadota > Gammaproteobacteria > Burkholderiales > JAEUOS01 > CANJDH01. Next base: position 3,402 of record JANOYK010000099.1, read on the forward strand.
ATGGTGGACTCGATGCCGACTTCGCACGCGCCGCCATCGAGCACCAGATCGAGGGTGTCACCAAATTCGTCGCGCACGTGTTGCGCCGTGGTCGGGCTGACATGGCCGAACTGGTTGGCCGAGGGCGCGGCGATGCCGGCCGGCGTGGCCGCGTCAGCCTGCTTGCGCAACTGGGCGAAGGCGTCGAGCACGGCGTGCGCCAGCGGATGCGACGGTACCCGCAGACCCACCGTGTTCTGGCCACCGGTGATGGCATCGTGTACATGGGGTGCGCGTTTGAGAATCAAGGTCAGCGGGCCGGGCCAGAACGCGGCGGCGAGGGTCCAGGCTGCGGCGGGGATGTCGATGGCCCATTCGCGGATCTGCCCTGCGTGTGCCAGATGCACAATCACCGGGTGATCGGCAGGACGGCCTTTGGCCGCGAAAATGCGCGCCACCGCTTGCAGGTTCGATGCATCCGCCGCGAGGCCATAGACGGTTTCGGTCGGCAAGCCGATCAAGCCACCGGAGGCGAGCAGCGCCGCCGCCTGCGCAATCAGCGGCGCATCCGCTGCGATCGGCCCGGCCGGGCTGGTCATGGGGTCATTGTCATAGGGTCATTACGCCGGGGTCAGGGCGCAGCCACGCGGCAAGCTGGCCGTGTGGGGCGGCATGCTGGTGCAGGCGCGGCAAGTATGCCGTGGCGTGCCGCCGTCACGGCGCGAGCGCCGCCCGCACGGCAGCGGCGGTGGCCAGCGTCTCCAGCAGCGTGCTGCCGAGCACGGTGATGTGCCCCATCTTGCGGCCCGGGCGCGCCTGCGATTTGCCGTACAGGTGCAGTTTGGCTTGACCATGTTGCAACACGGCCGGCCAATCGGGTGCCTGATTGAAATGGGTGCCGCGCCAGCTATCACCGAGGATGTTGAGCATCACCGCCGGGGTGTGCTGGCGCGTGTCGCCCAGCGGCAGGCCGGCCAGGATGCGCGCCTGCTGCTCAAACTGGCTGGTGACGCACGCATCAATGCTGAAGTGGCCGCTGTTGTGCGGGCGCGGCGCGATTTCGTTGACCAGCAGGCTGTCATCGGCGAGCACAAAAAATTCAACACACAACACGCCGGTGTAGTCGAGCGCGGCGGCGATCTTGAGTGCGGCGGCGCGTGCTGCATCGGCCAGGGCGGGCGCGATGCGGGCCGGCACCACAGTTGTGTCGAGGATGCCGCCCACATGGGCATTCTCGGCCACCGGATAAGTGGCGATGGCACCATCGCGTGCGCGTGCCACCACCACCGATAACTCCAGTTTGAGCGCGAGCATTTTTTCGAGCACGCAGGGCGCGCCGCCGATCTGGGCGAAAGCGGCGCGCGCTTCAGCCACCGAGGCCACCCGCGCCTGGCCCTTGCCGTCGTAACCCAGGCGCGCCACTTTGAGCACGCCGGGAAACAGGCCGGGCGGCAGGGTTGCGAGATCACTCTCGTGACGCACCACCGCATAGGGCGCGACACCCACCCCGGTGGCGGCGACGAATTGTTTTTCACGGATGCGGTCTTGCGCAATCGCCACGCTGGCCGCCTGCGGACTGACGGCGCAATGCCCGGCAAGAAATTCAAGCGCCTTGGCCGGTACGTTTTCAAACTCGGTAGTGACTCCCTGGCACAGGCGCGCGAGTTCTTCGAGGCCCTGTGCGTCGAGATAGTCCTTGCGGATATGCAGATCGGCAACGGTGCCAGCCGGGCTTTCGGTGCCGGGGTCGAGCACCGCCACCTTGTAGCCCATGCTCTGCGCCGCCATGCAAAACATGCGGCCAAGCTGGCCGCCGCCGAGCAGACCGAGCCAGGCACCGGGGGCGATGAAGGTGCTCACTCAGGGATTTTGCGGCGGCGGCGCAAGTTTTGGCGTTGTGCGAGGCAGCGTCATCGCCGCTGCCGATGTGTGCTGGCGCGCGCGGAACGTCTCCAGCCGCTTGGCCAGCACCGGGTCAGTACGCGCCAGCATCGCCACCGCAAACAGCGCGGCGTTGGCAGCGCCGGCCTCGCCGATGGCAAAGGTGGCGACCGGCACGCCCTTGGGCATCTGCACCATCGAGTAGAGCGAGTCCAGTCCTTGCAGATGGCGCGACGGCACCGGCACACCGAGCACCGGCACCATGGTCTTGGCCGCGAGCATGCCCGGCAGATGCGCCGCGCCGCCAGCCCGCGCCCGGCTGCGCTCTCGGCGTAGGCAAACATTTCATCGGGCATGCGGTGCGCCGACAGCACCTGAAACTCATGCGGCACGCCAAATTCTTCAAGCGCGCGCACCGCCGATTCCATCACCTCCCAATCGCTCGATGAACCCATCACGACGCCGACCAGCGGTCTGGTTTTTTCCGGGGTGCTCATTGAAGATCGGCTCCAGTCAAGCGTTTCAGGGCTTCGCGGTATTTTTCGCCGGTGCGCGCAATCACATCAGCAGGCAGCGGCGGCGGCGGCGGACGCTTGTTCCAGCTCAGCGTTTCGAGATAGTCGCGCACGAATTGTTTGTCAAACGAAGGCGGGCTGATGCCGACCCGGTATTCGTCAGCCGGCCAGAAGCGCGAGGAGTCGGCGGTGAGCACTTCGTCCATCAGGGTCAGCGTGCCATCGGCATCCAGGCCGAATTCAAACTTGGTGTCGGCGATGATGATGCCGCGCGTCGCCGCATACTTGACGGCTTCTTCATACAGATTGAGACTGATGCTGCGCATGCGTTCAGCCAGATCAGCGCCGATGGTGTGTACCACCTGATCGAAGCTGATGTTTTCGTCGTGATCGCCGAGTGCAGCCTTGGCGGCCGGCGTAAAAATCGGCGCGGGCAGGCGCTCGGCCTGGCGCAGCCCGGGCGGCAGGGCAATGCCGCACACCGCACCGCTGGCTTGATAGTCGTTCCAGCCCGAGCCGATCAGATAGCCGCGCACCACTGCCTCGACCAGCAGCGGTTTGAGTTTCTTCGCCACCACGGCGCGGCCACCCACTTGCCCAACTTCATCTGCCGCCACCACACTCTCGGGCGCGATGCCGGTGAGGTGATTCGGCGCGAGCGCGCCGAGACGGCCAAACCAGAAATTGGACATCTGGTTCAGCACCTGCCCCTTGCCGGGGATCGGCGCGGCCATCACGACGTCGAACGCCGAGAGGCGGTCGGTCGTCACCATCAACAGATGCTGGTCACTGACGGCATAGGTGTCGCGCACCTTGCCGCGATACACCAGCGGCAGGCTCTTGATGCTCGATTGATAAAGCGCCGTCACAGGAGGCGCTTCTAGTTGACGGTTTGGGTCAGCGCGCCGCTGGCGTATTGGGCGGCGATGCCGGTGAGCGTCACCGGTTTGATTTTCGAGGCCTGGCCGGCGCAGCCGAACTGCTGATAACGCTCTTTGCAAATCGCCTTGGCGGCGGCACGGGCCGGTTTCAGATAATCGCGCGGGTCAAAGTGCGACTTGTTCTCGTTCATGAACTTGCGGATCGCAGCGGTCATGGCGAGGCGGATGTCGGTGTCGATATTGATCTTGCGCACGCCGTGC
>JANOYK010000100.1:0-7143 GCA_031428855.1 Burkholderiales bacterium
CCACAGGCGGCGCGTGGCGAAATTGAGTGCGTGCTCGTAGGTGAAGCCGATGGCACCATGCACTTGATGCGCGATGGAGGCCGCACGCGTGGCGGCTTCACCGGCGCGCAGCTTGGCCACTGCGGCGCTGAAATAAGCGGCGGGGCATTCGGCGCACGCGGCGCTGGGTGCATCGGCACACGCCACCATCGCTGCCATGCGCGCGGCAGCCACGTCACCCGCCATCAGCGCAAGCTGTTGCTGGATCGCCTGATTTTTGCCAATCGGCTTGCCGAACTGCACGCGGTCATTGGCGTACTGCACCGATTGTTCGAGCAGCCATTCCATCGCCCCCGTCATCATCGCGCTGCTGGCGATGGCACCGAGCGTGCGCAACGGCTGCGCGAGCGCGGGGAACGGGTTGGCTGCGTGCGCCACACAGGGTGCGCTGTGCAACTGCACGGCATCGCAGGGCTCGCTGGCGGTGTTGCGGTGTGTGGTGATCTGCACGGCACCGGCTTGTTTCAGATCGAGCAAGGCGATGCGGCCATCGGCCAATGACAGCAGCGCCCAGCGGCACTGGCTGGCCCACGCCACGCGCGCGGCGCTGCCGGTCACACGCAACCTGCCGCCGATCCCAGTGCCAGCGGCAGCACTGGCACCAGCAGCATCCTCATCCGCAGTGATCGTGTTGCCATCACCGGCTTCCATCAACGTGATTGGCCCCTCGGGAATATCGAGTCCCGCACGCGATAGCAGCAGCGCCGCGATCATGGTCTCCGCCAGCGGCAGCGGCACCTGCCAGTAGCCGATGCCGCGCAGAATCGGATAGGCCTCGCGCCAGCTGGCACCGATGCCGCCAGATGCTTCAGAGGCGAGTGCCAGTGTCAGCCCGTTGTCCACTGCGAGTTGCCACAAGCGCTGCGGCCATACGCCTGCTTCAAACTGCTCTTGCAGCGCGCGGTTGACGTTTTGTGAAAACAGCCGCGCGGCGCTTTCGCCGATCATCGCTTCAATCGCTGATGCGTTCATGGAGGGTTTGCCCGTTTCGCTCATCGCAGTCCCAATCCTTTGGCAATCATGCCGCGCAAAATTTCGCGGGTGCCGCCGCGCATCGAGAACGATGGCACCGCGCGTGCGGTGTACGACATGGCGTATTCCAGGGGCGAGCCGGGCGGCGCAGTGCCGCCGAACAAATCGTGCGCGATGTCGGGCATCGCTTGCTCCACCAGCGCGCCCTGGTCTTTCACCAGCGCGGCGGCCAGCGCCGGATTTTCGCCGCGCGCCAGCATGCCGGCCACGCCGAGCGACATCTGGCGCAGGGTGGCGTAGCTGGCGGTGATGCGGCCCAGCGCTACCGCGTGGCGCGCGTGCTGTTCCCCTCCGGCGACAGCGGCGGCATCCAGCATCTCCAGCAGTAACTGCGAGCTGCTCAGATAACGCTCCGGCCCGCTGCGCTCAAACGCGAGTTCGCTGTTGACCTGGCTCCAGCCGTCGCCTTCAGTGCCGATCAAATGATCGTGCGGCACCAGCACATCGTCAAACGTGACCTCGTTGAAATCATGCTCACCCAGTTGATTGATGATCGGCCGCACCGTGAGGCCGGGGGTCTGCATATCGACCAGCAGTTGCGACAAACCGGCGTGGCGCTGCTCACCCTGCGTACCGGTGCGCACCAGCGCGATCATGTAATGGGCGCGGTGCGCGCCGGAAGTCCACACCTTGCGGCCATTGATGATCCAGCCCGCGTCCGTGCGCACGGCGCGCGTGCGCAGCGAGGCAAGGTCAGAGCCAGTGTCAGGCTCGCTCATGCCAATGCAAAAATAAATTTCACCGCGCGCGATGCCCGGCACGATGCGCGGGGCCAGCACCTCGGGCGAGAGGCGCATCAGCAGCAGCGCGCTCTGGCGCTCGGCAACCCAGTGCGCCGCCACCGGCGCGCCGCAGGCGAGCAATTCTTCGAGCACCACATAGCGCTCCAGCGCCGAGCGCTCCTGCCCGCCGTAACGTTTCGGCCAGGTCATGCCAAGCCAGCCACGCGCGCCGAGGGCGCGGCTGAAGGCCGGGTCAGCGCCGGTCCAGTTGCGCACGCGTTGTTCTGCCGTGTAATCGCGCAGCGTGGCGGCGAGAAATGCGCGCACCTCGGTGCGCAGGGTTTCGCACTCGGGCGGCAGAGTGCAGGGGGTGATGCTTAAGGCTTGCATGCGGGAGTTCCTGGAAGCAATGCGGGGGGAGGCAGGATTCTAAAGGCCGCGCAGATAGGCGATGGCATGCGCCGCGCAGCCCGGCCCGTCCGGCACGTAGTCAAACGGTTCCACCGCAGGCATGCCTTGGAAACCGTTGTCCACCAAGGCTTTCAGGATGGGGGCAAATTTCATGCTGCCCTGCCCTGGCGCGCGCCGGTTCGGGTCATTGAGCTGCACATGGCCGATCAAACCTGTGGGCAGCCAGCGTGCGATCAATTGGTCAACCGGTTCTGCTTCGGCCAGGCCCGCCGAACTCGTGTCAATCATGGTGCGCAGATGCGGGTTGTTGATCTCGCGCACCAGCAACGCCGCCTCGGCCACGGTGTTGATGAGCGGGGTTTGATCGGATGAGAGCGGCTCGATGCAGTAGGTGACGCCGCAGGCACGCGCGGCCTCACCGGCGGCGGCGAACCCGGTCTGCGCGCGCGCCAGCGCCGTCTCTTTGGTCTCGCCCGGCGCAATCAAGCGCTGCTTGGGTGAACCATGCACGAGGTAAGTGCCGCCCAGCGCCGCGCATAGTTCGCACAGGCGCTGCATGAACGCCACGGTGCGCGCCGGCACTGCTGCATCGGGCGAGGTGATCGACCGGCCTTCAGGCTTGACCAGCAGCCAGTGCAGGCCGGTGATGACGAGGCCGTGATCCGCCGCAACGCGCCGCAGGGACATCGCATCCGCGTCGCTCATCAAAGCTGGATCCTCACTCACCGTGAACGGCGCAAGCTCCAGCCCGGCGTAGCCTAACGCAGCGGCGATACGGCATTGCTCCGCAAACGGCAGCGGTGCCAGCACTTCATTGCACAGAGAAAATTTCATGGATCGATTGTCGCGCGAACCGGCGGCCGGCCAACCGGCCTCATGTACGCTGCCCCGTGATGAAGCGCTTTACGGTCGGCACGCGCAGCAGAATCACCAGCCCAATCAGACTAGCCAGCACTGCCGAAATCGGTCGCGTAAAAAACGGCGAGAGATCACCATCGGACAACACCAGGCCGCGCCGCAGGCTTTTCTCCAGCAAATCACCGAGCACGATGCCGAGCACCAGCGGCGCGACTGGAAAATGAAACTTGCGCAGCACAAAGCCGAGCACGCCGAACAGCAGCATGGTCCATACGTCAAACAGGCGCGAGGCCAATGCGTAAGTGCCGATCACGCACAGCACAAAAATCACCGGCATGATGATGGTGGGCGGCACCCGCAGCACCTGCACCAGCGCTTTGGTGAGCACCAGGCCGTAGAGCAGAATGCCGAGCGTGGCGAGCAGCATCATCGCCACCACGTCGTACACGAATTGGGGTGACTCGATCATAATCATCGGCCCCGGCTTGACACCGTGAATCAGCATCGCTGCCATCAACACCGCTGCCGGGGCCGAGCCGGGGATTTGCAGGGTGAGCACCGGAATGATCGCGCCCGGCACGCAGGCGTTGTCGCCGGTCTCGGCCGCCATCAGGCCTTCAATCGAGCCTTTGCCATACAACTCTTTTTCCTTGCTCACGCGTTTGGCGGCGGCGTAGGACGACCACGCCGCCACGTCTTCCCCCACCCCCGGCACGATGCCGATGAAGGTGCCGATCACACCCGAGCGCAGGATGGTGCGCCAGTACTGAAACACGTCGCGGATTTTCGGGATCACGGTGTCGAACGGATTGATCTTGACCGGCGGACGCTTCTCCTGCATCGCTACCAGCACTTCGGCAAAACCGAATGCGCCGACCAGGGCCGGCACCAGCGAGAAGCCGCCCGCCATGTCGCGATAGCCGAACGAGAAACGCTCATAGGCGTGGATGCCGTCCTGGCCGATGGTGGCGATGAACAGGCCGGCGAAACCGGCGATCCAGCCCTTGAGAGGGTCGCCACCGGTGAGTGTGGCCGAGACAATCACGCCGAACACGGCGAGCCAGAAAAACTCATACGCGCCGAACTTGAGCGCGACTTCGCCCAGCAGCGGCGTAAACAGGGCGAGAAAAAACATCCCGATCAAGGTGCCCATCACCGAGCCGGTGGTGGCGATGCCCATGGCGCGCCCGGCGTGGCCCTGGCGCGCCAGCGCGTAGCCGTCGAGACAGCTCGCGGCGGAGGCGGGGGTGCCGGGAATGTTGAGCAGAATCGCGCTGCGGCTGCCGCCGTAAATTGCGCCCACATAAGTGCAGATCAATATCAGCAACGCCTGGGCCGCTGGCAGCTTGATGGTGAGCGTGGTCATCAAGGCCACGCCCATGGTAGCGGTGAGGCCTGGCAGCGCGCCGATCACTACGCCCACCAATGACGAGGCCAGCACATAAAAAATTGACTCGACCGTGAGGAACGATGCGAGAGAATGCCAGAATGCGATCAGGCCTTGAAACATGCGGCGCTTATGGTAGACGCACGAGAAAGATTTTCTCGAATGCGTAAGAGACGATGGCGCTGGTGGCCGCGCCGTAGATCAGCGCGAGCAGGGCTTGTTTGGCGGTGCTGCGCTGCAGGGCGCGTTGGCGCTCGCGGTCGAAGATAAAAATAAAGACGCTGACAAAGGCGAAGGTGCCGAGCCAAAACGGCAGGCCGGTGCCAACCAGCCCGAGCGCGTAGAACAGCGTGAGCGCGAACACCAGCGCCATGTTGCGCGGGGGAGAAGCTGCGGAAGCCGGAGACTGCGCCGGTGCCGATGCTGGTGCCGCAGCCGCAGCCCGCAGCGCGCCACGCGCCAGCGCACGCATTGCCAGCGCCACGCCCAGCACGAATATCGCAAAGCCGAGCAAACCGGGCACCAGGCCGGGAATTTCATACGGGTTGATATGCAGGTGCGCAAGGCGGTCCATGCGCCACGCCCCCACTGTTACCGCGCCGCCAAAAACAATCCACACCAGCGCCGAATAAAAATCCATGCGCGGCGGCAGCGGCTCGTCGGGGTCAATCTCGATGCTCATGGGCGTGCAGGCAGGCGTAAAGGCAGGCGTAAAGGCAGGCATACAGGCCGATGTATACACCGTCCAGCGCGGACGGCGGGCCGGCGCGGGCGTGTCAACCAGTCAGGGTTTCGGAATTCCCACCGTGTCCGGACTGACCTTGGTTTTGCCGCCGGTGTGCAGCAGCCAGGCATTGGCCTGCACCGCGGGAAACACCGCCGCCTGCGCCGCTTCACCGGCGGCCGGGCCAAACAGCGCGCCACGGTTGGCGGCATATTTTTTGAGCGCGTCGTTGTTGGCAATGTTGGCAGCCCAGATTTTCTCGACAGTGGCGATCACGTCAGCAGGCACGCCCTTGGGGATGAAGATGCCGAAATAATTGGCCGGAGCCTTGAAGCCCGGAATCATTTTGGAGATCGGTTCGATCACGCCGTAACCTTCAATTTCCAGCGCCCGGTCTGACACGGTGGCAAGCGGGCGGATACGTTTGCCACGAATCATCTCGGCCTGCTCCACCGCCAACTGGGTGGTCAGGTCGGTTTCGCCCGAGACAGTGGCAATGACCGCCGGATTGCCACCGTCGTAGGTGACATGGCGGTAGCGGACACCGGTGGCGCGCGCAATCGCCTCCATTGCGTTATGCCCGCCCGAAGTCACCCCCGCAGTGGCGACTTTGATTTCGCCCGGTTTGGCCTTCATGGCGTCGAGCAATTGCTGCATGTTTTGATACGGCGTGGCGGGGTTGACGCCGACCACCGGAATGTTGGCGACGTTAAGGAATAGGTGCCAATCGCGGATCGAGGCGTTGAGCATGCCGAGCGACTGGTAAGTGCCGAGGTCTTGTGCCGCGCCGGCCGCCCAGGTGTAGCCGTCCTTGGGCGCTTCCCACGCGTTCTTGGTGCCAATCGAGCCGGACGCGCCGGGCTGGTTCACCACCACGATTTTTTGGCCCAGCACTTTTTCGAGTTCGGCTGCGGTGATGCGGGTGACCTGATCGGTCGAGCCGCCCGCCGCCCACGGCACGATCAGGTTGATCGGTTTGTTCGGCTGCCAGGCCGGCTGGGCCTGCGCCGGGGCGGGGCCGAGCGTGAGGGTGAGCGTAAACAGCGTAGTGACGCCGAGCGCGGCAGTCAGAGTCTTGAGAAAAGTGCGGCGTTGCATGCGCGTCTCCTTAGATCCATTGACAAGTAACCAGCCGGTTAAGTTAAGGCAGCGGCGGCGGATTGTCAATCGATATGCGCGGGAGCGGCGCAGGAGCCGGGTGGGAGCGGCATAGCGCGCCGCACCATGCCGCTGCGGCGCACTGGGTGCGGGTTGCGGCATGGCCGCCCCTGCGGCCTGCCCGCGTCAGCCGCCAGCCTGGGTCGGCGCTACCGAACGCAATTGAAACCGGCCATCGTCATTGAACAGCCAGGTTTCGGAAAGTTCGAACGATGCAGCATCGCGCAATAGCGCGTTGGACGGGCGGGCGTAAGGCGCGCCGCGCTGCACGCTTTGGATCGCGCGCTGCTCGGCTTCGGCGTCGCCCGGGCTGCGCTGAATGGCGATGCGGCCGGGCCAGCCATTGCTGTCGATGGTGACGTTGAGCACAATCACCGCGCGCAGCAGGTCTTGTGGCCGGCCGGATGAAATGTCCGTGCTGGCGGCATAAATGCGCTGCGCCATTTCCACCTTGTAGGCATCGGGCGTGCTGGCCGATGACATCGCTGCGGCCGGCGCTGGTGCCGCCGGCGGCGGGGCAGACGGCGCGGACTGTTGCGCCGGGCGGTGCTGCACACAAGCCGAGAGAAGCAGGGCGACTACAAGCAAGGTGATGCCAACACGCATAACAAAATCTCCTGAGGGTAGTTGCGCCGGTTGGCGCAGTGAGTCGTGCCAAGGCAGTTTTGACGCCGCTTCGCTGGCAGCGTAAAGGAGGGCCAGGCGGTATGAAACTGTCATAAAGGTACTTGATTAGTTACATGCCTCAGAGAGCCGCAAGCGGCTTAGAGGATAGGGTTGGGTAGTGACCGCCGCGCGCAGCAGGCGTGGCA
>JANOYK010000101.1:0-9903 GCA_031428855.1 Burkholderiales bacterium
GGCGAAGATGCCGGTGAACAGCGAGGTCGGGATGCCGATGGCGCGCTGCACGATACCGGAATAAAAATCGACGTTGGGGTAGAGCTTACGGCTGACGAAATACTCGTCTTCGAGTGCAACCTTCTCCAACGCCATCGCCAGCTAGAACAGCGGGTCGTCGTGCAGACCGAGCGCGTTCAACACTTCGTGGGTGGTTTCGCGCATCAGCTTGGCGCGCGGGTCGTAGTTTTTGTAGACGCGGTGGCCAAAGCCCATCAGCTTGACACCACTGTTTTTGTCTTTGACCTGCTTGACGAATTCGCCGATCTTGGCAGCGCCGCCATTGCGGTTGATGTCTTCGAGCATCGACTGCGCGGCTTCGTTGGCACCGCCGTGCGCCGGGCCCCACAGGCAGGCGATGCCGGCCGCGATGCAGGCAAACGGGTTGGCACCGGACGAGCCGGACAGGCGCACCGTCGAGGTCGAGGCGTTTTGCTCATGATCGGCGTGCAGCAGAAAAATGCGGTCGATGGCACGCACCATCACGTCGTTGACCTTGTAGTCTTCGGCCGGCACCGCGAACATCATGCGCATGAAATTGGCGCTGTACGATAGGTCGTTGCGCGGGTAAATAAAAGGCTGACCGACCGAGTATTTGTAGGCCATTGCCACCAGGGTTGGCAGCTTGGCGATCAGGCGGATCGCCGAGACTTCACGATGATGTGGGTCGTTGATGTCGAGCGAGTCGTGATAGAAGGCGGAGAGCGCGCCGACCGACGCCACCAGCACCGCCATCGGGTGCGCATCACGGCGAAAGCCGCGGAAAAAATACTGCATCTGCTCGTTGACCATGGTGTGATGCGTCACGGTGTTCACGAACGTGTCTTTTTGGGTGGCGTTGGGCAGCTCGCCGTTGAGCAGCAGGTAGCAGGTCTCCAGAAAATCACATTTGACCGCGAGCTGCTCGATTGGATAGCCGCGATACAGCAGCTCGCCCTTGTCGCCATCGATGTAGGTGATCGACGAATTGCAGGCTGCGGTGGACATGAAGCCCGGGTCGTAGGTGAACTTGCCGGTCTTGCCGTAGAGTGTGCGGATGTCGATCACGTCCGGCCCGACCGTGCCTTTGTAGAGCGGGAAATCGACTGACGGGCTGCCGTCAGAAAAGGACAAAGTGGCTTTAACGTCGCTCGGTGTCACGCTCATGATGGGCTCCTGTTGATTCTTGATGGGTGTTTGTGTAATGGGCGCGCCGCGCTTAGGCAGCGTCAGCAGGCGCGCAGTAATTGCAATACGTCACGGGTCGATGCGGCGGCACTCTGGTCCAATTGACTGCGCCCGGCGAACAAGTCCCACAGGTCGTTGTCACCGAGGTCGAGCAATACGTTCAGGCCAGCCACCCGCGCTGGCGTCAATTCGCCTTCGTAGCGCCGGTAAAAAGATTCGAGCACGAGATCATTCTCCAGCAAACCACGCCGGCTTTGCCACTTGAGCCGGGACAGTTCGACGCCTTGGAGAGTGTCGGTCATGATGAAGTCGTGCGGGTAGTTGGTACGGGCTGCGGGCGGGGCGGCTTACACCGCGCGCCGCACCATCATCTCTTTGATTTTGCCAATCGCTGCCGTCGGGTTCAGCCCCTTCGGGCAGACATCGACGCAATTCATGATGGTGTGGCAGCGGAACAGGCGGTACGGGTCTTCGAGATTGTCGAGGCGCTCCGCCGTCGCCTGATCGCGCGTGTCGGCGATGAAGCGGTAGGCCTGCAGCAACCCGGCCGGGCCGACAAATTTGTCCGGGTTCCACCAGAACGAGGGGCAGGCGGTCGAGCACGCCGCGCACAGGATGCACTCGTACAGACCATCGAGCGCTTCGCGCTCCACCGGCGACTGCATGCGTTCTTTCTCGGGCAATGGATCATGGTTGATGACGTAGGGCATCACCGAGTTGTACTGCTTGAAAAACTGCGTCATGTCGACGATCAGATCGCGGATCACCGGCAGGCCCGGCAGCGGACGCAGCACCACTGGCTGGGTCAGTTCGTGAATGTCCATCAGGCAGGCCAGGCCGTTTTTGCCGTTGATGTTCATCGCGTCCGAGCCGCACACGCCCTCACGGCAGGAGCGCCGGAATGCGAAGCTGTCGTCCTGCGCCTTGAGGCGGATCAGCGCGTCGAGCAGCTTGAGATCGGTCGGTTCGAGCGGCACATCGTAGTCCTGCATGTACGGCGCGGCGTCTTTGTCGGGGTCGTAGCGGTAGATGGATAACTTCATGGCGGCTAATCCGGAGTGCGGGATGTTGGGTTCAGAGAGCAGGGATCGCAGAGGTTTTTAGTAGGTGCGCGCTTTGAGCGGAATCGACTCCGCCGTCAGCGGCTTCATCGTGACGGCCTTGTAGTCGAGGCGGTCGCCGTCCTTGTACCAAAGCGAGTGCTTGAGCCAGTTTTTGTCGTCGCGCCCGCCGGGGTTGGCTTCGGTATCGGGAAAATCATCGCGGCTGTGCGCGCCGCGCGATTCTTTGCGCGCCTCGGCCGAGATCATGGTCGAGCGCGCCACTTCGATCAGGTTTTGCAACTCCAGCGCCTCGATACGCGCGGTGTTGAACACCTTGCTCTTGTCCTTGATTTCGAGACGGTTGACCTGCTCCGCCACTTCCTTGATCTTGGCCACACCTTCGGCCATCATGCCGGGGAAACGGAACACACCGCAGTGGCGCTGCATCGTGCGCTGCATCTCTGTGCGGGTCTGATGCACGTTGGCACCGTCTTTTTGCGAGTTGAGACCCTCCAGGCGGCCCATCGTCATGTCGCCCGCGTCGGCTGGCAGATCACGGTGCTTGGTGTTGGCCTTGAGGTATTTCACCATCGTATCGCCCGACGCTTTGCCAAACACCAGCAAGTCGGTGAGTGAATTGGTGCCGAGCCGGTTCGCACCATGCACCGAGGCACAGGCGCATTCACCCGCCGCGTAGAAACCTTCCACGATCGTGTTCGAATTGCCATTCTTGGGCGTCACCACTTCACCGTGGTAGTTGGTGGGGATACCGCCCATCTGGTAATGGCAGGTCGGTACCACCGGGATCGGGTCTTTGGCCGGATCGACATTGGCGAATTTTTTGGCAATCTCGCGGATGCCGGGCAAGCGCTTATCAATCGTCTCGGGGCCGAGGTGATCGAGTTTCAACAGCACGTAGTCGCCATCTTTGCCGGCCCCGCGCCCTTCGTTGATCTCGGTCACCATGGCGCGCGCCACCACATCGCGCGACGCCAGGTCTTTGGCATTGGGCGCGTAGCGCTCCATGAAGCGCTCGCCATTTTTGTTAAGCAGGTAGCCGCCCTCGCCGCGCACGCCTTCGGTAATCAGCACGCCGGCACCGGCCACACCGGTCGGGTGGAACTGCCAGAACTCCATGTCTTCAAGCGGAATCCCTGCGCGCGCAGCGATGCCAAGACCGTCGCCGGTATTGATGAAGGCATTGGTCGAGGAGGCATAAATGCGCCCGCCGCCGCCAGTGGCAAACAGCGTTGCGCGCGCTTGCAAAATCATGGTCTCGCCGGTTTCCATCTCCAGCGCAGTAACACCGAGCACTGCACCATCGACCGGGTCGCGGATCAAATCGAGCACCATCCACTCAACAAAGAATTGCGTCTTGGCGCGCACATTGCGCTGATACAGCGTGTGCAGCATGGCATGACCGGTACGGTCAGCGGCGCAGCAGGAACGCTGCACCGGCGGCCCGGCACCCATGTTTTGCATGTGGCCGCCGAACGGGCGCTGATACACGGTGCCGTCTTCGTTACGGTCAAACGGCATGCCGAAGTGCTCCAGCTCGATCACGCATTTGGGCGCTTCCTGCGCCAGATACTCTGCGGCATCCTGATCGGTCAGCCAGTCACCGCCCTTGACGGTGTCGTACATGTGCCACTGCCAGGAATCGACGCTCATGTTGGCCAGTGCGGCACCAACACCGCCCTGCGCCGCCACCGTGTGCGAGCGGGTGGGGAATACTTTGGACAGCACCGCGACCTTGAAGCCAGCCTCGGCCAGTTGCAGCGCGCCGCGCATGCCGGCCCCGCCGGCCCCCACGATGATTGCGTCAAATTTGCGAACGTTCAGAGCCATGACGTTGATGCCTTTTGCCTAATCCGGATTCAAAGAAATCAGAGAAATACCGCTTGCGCAACACCGCGTTGCCGCGGGCGCGCGTCCACCTTGTTACAGAAATATCTTGAGCGCCCACATGCCGCACGCCACCAGCCAGACGATGGTGCCCACCTGCAATACCAGACGCACACCGGTGGGTTTCACATAGTCCATCCAGATGTCGCGCATGCCTACCCAGGCGTGATAGAACAGACAGACCAGAAAAGTCAGCGTCGCCACCTTCATCCACCACGAGCTAAATATGCCGTACCAGCCCAGATAGTGCGCCGGTTTTTGCACCAGCATCACCGCCAAAAACAGCACGGTATAGAGCGCCATCAAGACGGCGGTGACGCGCTGCCCGAGCCAGTCGCGCATACCGTAATGGGCACCAGTAACGATGCGGCCCGGGACTTGCGCAGAAGCTTGTGTCATGACCCGCGCCCCTTAAAGAAACAAACGCCAGCCGGCCAGCAAGGCCAGCGGTACGCTGATGAAATAGACCGCCCCCGCACTCATGCGCGCCGATGCCAGGTCAATGCCGATGTGCAGGTCGAGAAACAAATAGCGGATGCCCGCGCAAAAGTGGTGCAGATAGCCCCACAACAGCAGAAACATTGCCAGCTTGACCCACCACAATTTGAATATCAACGCGAGACGGTCATAGCCAATTTCGGTCGAGAGGCTCCGGTCGAGCAGCCACAGCAACAACGGCAGCGCCACAAACAGGGCCGCACCGCTGACACGGTGCATGATCGATACCCAGCCCGGCAGGGGCAGGCGGATTTTGGTCAGATCAAGATGCTTCGGGCGCGGCCGCGGCGGCGCTTTGCTCAGAGTGGATGACATGCGGGGCGCAAAAGTGAGAGGGGAAAAACAACATCAGCGGCGGACATCAAGCCTGCCGATTATACATAGTGCCATTTGGGGCAAAGCGTGCCACCCCGGTGCGCCGCAGAAAAATTGTGCGAACCGGCACCGTGGAGACTGCGTTGAACCGGCTCTGAGCAAGCGCATTGCGTTCATTCAATCTGAGCAAATACATTGCGGCGCTCGTTCTGAGCAAGCACATTGCGTTTACTCTGAGCAAGCACATTGCGTTTACTCTGAGCAGGCGCATTGCGCTCACTCCGCGCAGCCGCATCGGGTGCATCAACGCCATGCCTCAACTCAACTCAATTCATTCTTGTAAAAGTGATCGCGCGTCGAATACAAACCACGCCGCACTTCCACCGGCTTCTCGCCATAGGTAAACGCAACACGGTCGACCGACAACAGCGGCGCGCCGCGCGCCACCTTGAGAATAGCGGCGGTGGCCGGCTCGGCCCCCACGGCGCGGACACGCTCATCGGCGCGAATCATTTTGGTGCCAAATTCACTCTCAAACAAGCTATAGAGCGGCACCCGTGAATTGGTCAGGCGCTCTGCCGTCAACCCTTTGAAAATCGCGCCTGGCAGCCAGATTTCATCAAGCACAAACGGCACGCCGCTGTGAGACAGCACGCGCCGGATCAGCACGGTGGAGTCGCCCGGCTTCAATTCGAGCAGGCGCGAAATCTCGGCGGGCGCGCGCACCCGGCGGCATTCCAGAATTTCACTCTCGGGATAGCGCGGCTCGCCTTCGAGCGGCGTCAGCCGCAAAAAACGGAATTGGGTGCGGCTCTCGATGTGGGCCGCGACAAACGTGCCCTTTCCTTGCCGGCGCACCAGCAAATTGTCCAGGGCCAGCTCGTCCACCGCCTTGCGCACCGTGCCCTGGCTCACCTTGTAACGCGCTGCCAGCTCGATTTCGCTCGGAATCAACTCGCCCGGTTTCCATTCGCCCGCCTCCAGCGCGCCGGTAATCAGGCCCTTGATCTGCTGGTACAGAGGGCTGAAGGTGGGGCTGAGGACCGCGCCATTGCCCGCCAGGGATGATCCCGCCGTCTCTGGTGCTGCTGTCGTATTGCGGCTCATGGAAGCGATTGAATCATAATCCGCCGCTGCCGTCTATCTGTGGTTTTATATCTTATATAAGACATAAGAGTTGGCTTGACGCCAGCCGCCCGGAACGCCTACACTTCGATTCCAGAGCGGTACCCTTCCCCCGCTGGCGCTATGCTGTCGGCCCGCTGCACCTTGTTCACCCCCCGTTTTCAGGAGATCGTCATGGCAAAAACCCCCGTCCGCGTCGCCGTCACCGGTGCCGCCGGTCAAATCGGCTATTCCCTGTTGTTCCGCATTGCCAATGGCGACATGCTCGGCAAAGACCAGCCGGTGATTCTGCAATTGCTGGAGATTCCCGACGAGAAAGCCCAGAAGGCGCTCAAAGGCGTGATGATGGAACTCGACGATTGTGCCTTCCCACTGCTGGCCGGCATGAGCGCGCATGGCGACCCGATGACCGCGTTTAAAGACATCGATTACGCCCTCCTGGTCGGCGCGCGCCCGCGCGGCCCCGGCATGGAGCGCAAAGATCTGCTCTCCGCCAACGCCGCCATCTTCACGGCACAAGGCAAGGCGCTCGACCAAGTCGCTTCGCGCAAGGTCAAAGTGCTGGTGGTCGGCAATCCGGCCAACACCAACGCATATATCGCGATGAAATCAGCCCCGTCGCTGCCGAAGAAAAATTTCACCGCCATGCTGCGCCTCGATCACAACCGCGCACTGTCGCAACTCGCGGCCAAGTCAGGCAAGCCAGTCGCAGCGATCAAGAAACTCGTAGTCTGGGGCAATCATTCGCCCACCATGTATCCGGATTACCGCTTCGCCACCGTCGATGGCGTGGGCATCAAGGGCCTCATCAACGACGACGTGTGGAACAAGGACACCTTCCTGCCCACCGTCGGCAAGCGCGGCGCAGCGATTATCGAAGCGCGCGGCCTCTCGTCCGCAGCGTCGGCCGCCAACGCCGCGATCGACCACATGCACGATTGGGCCCTTGGCACCAATGGCGAGTGGGTCACCATGGGCATTGCGTCCGACGGCAGCTACGGCATTCCGGAAGACACCATGTATGGCTTCCCGGTGATGTGTGCGAATGGCGAATACACTATGGTCAAGGGCCTGGAAGTGGATACCTTCTCGCGCGAGCGCATGGACTTCACGCTCAAGGAACTGAACGAAGAGCGCGACGGCGTCAAGCACCTGCTCGGCTGATCGCATCGTTCGCGCACACGGCCCTGCCAACCACGCTTGATCGAGCGCAATCATGCCGGTTCACCCGCGTGATGTCCTGTTCGTAGACGGCGCACCCTTGCCGGTGCTGCCGGTCTGCCAGCATTTCGCGGGTAACGAGAAGTTCATTACCAAAGCCTTTGCGCAGCAACGCGCCACGGCAACGGGAACGGACCAGCCGCGCGCAGTATTCGACGTGATCTGCGATCTCGAAGATGGCGCCGCCGCGGGCCAGGAGCGCCAGACCGCCGAGATGATCGGCGCGTTGATCGCGGGCAGCGATAACACGTTTGGCCGCGCCGGTGTGCGCATCCACGATGCCACCCACCCGCACTGCATGAAAGATGTGGAGATCGTGGTGCGCGCTGCGGCTGCGAAACTCGCCTTCATCACCCTGCCCAAATGCGACAGCCGCATGGACGCACTGAAGATTGCGTCGTATATCAACCATGTGAGTGAGGAAGCCGGCGCGCGGCGCATCATCCCGATGCACGTGATGATCGAAACCCATCGCGGCCTGCGTGAAGTGTTCGATATCGTTGAGTTGCCGCAGGTGCAGGGCGTGACGCTCGGTATCATGGATTTTGTCAGCAGCTTTCAGGGCGCGATTCCGGCGGCGGCGATGGCTTCGCCGGGGCAATTCGAGCATCCCCTGGCGCGCCGCGCCGCCCTCGAAATCAGTACAGCTGGCCTCGGCAATGGCGCAGTGCCAATCCATCCGGTCACGCAGGACTACAAGGATTTATCGGTAGTCGCGAACGACGCGCGGCGCGCGCGCAGCGAATTCGGCTATCTGGCCAAATACAGCATCCACCCGGATCAAATCGCGCCGATTGTGCGCGGCATGCAACCGGGCCAGCACGAAATTGACGACGCCTGCGCGATTCTGCTGGCAGCACAAGCCAAGAATTGGGGCCCAGTCGGCCACAATGGCAAGCTGCACGACCGCGCCAGCTACCGCTATTTCTGGCAACTGCTCGACCGCGCGCAGCAGACCGGCGCGAGCGTGCCGGACCATGCGCGCAAGGCGTTTTTCGCTACCGCCTGATGCCAGACATTCCAGGCAAACCCCGCATTCAAACCAGACCAACAGACCCACACGATTCGAGGCCCGCATGAGCGCAGGACTGAAATTCCGCCAGGCAATGAAAGAAGAAGCACCGCTGCAAGTCATCGGTGCGATCAACGCCAACCACGCCCTGCTCGCCAAGCGCGCCGGCTTCAAGGCAATTTATCTCTCGGGTGGCGGTGTCGCCGCCGGCTCTCTCGGCCTGCCCGACCTCGGTATCAGCGGGCTCGAAGATGTGCTGATCGATGTGCGCCGCATCACCGACGTATGCGATCTGCCGCTGCTGGTTGACGTCGATACCGGCTTTGGCTCCTCCGCCTTCAACGTCGCGCGCACCATCAAGTCCCTCATCAAGGCCGGTGCTGGCGCGATGCACATCGAAGACCAGGTCGGTGCCAAACGCTGCGGCCACCGCCCCAATAAGGAGATCGTCTCCAAGGAAGAAATGGCAGATCGCATCAAAGCCGCCGCCGATGCGCGCACCGATCCGAACTTCGTCATCATGGCGCGTACCGACGCCCTCGCGGTTGAGGGGCTGGACAAAGCAATTGAACGCGCAGTGGCCTGCGTTGAAGCCGGTGCCGACATGATCTTCCCCGAGGCGATCACCGAGTTGTCGATGTATAAAAAGTTCGCACAGGCGGTCAAGGTGCCAATCCTGGCCAACATCACCGAGTTCGGTGCCACGCCCTTGTTTACAGTGGACGAACTCAAAAGCGCCGATGTCGGCATCGTGCTCTACCCGCTCTCGGCCTTTCGCGCCGCCAACAAGGCCGCGCAAAATGTCTACGAAACAGTGCGCCGCGAAGGCACGCAGAAAAATGTGGTGGCGGCGATGCAAACGCGCATGGAGTTGTACGAGAGCATCGGCTATCACGCGTTCGAGCAAAAACTCGACGCCTTGTTTGCCAAGAACAAGACGGCGTAACGCACTTTTTTACCGCCCGGCAACCACGCTACATTCACCGGCAATTGACCTGCCCCCGCATAACAGCGACTTGATGGAGACCAAGCAATGAGCACCGCCACCGCACCTGCCGCCGCCCCCGCCACCGGCCCCAAACCGAAAAAATCGGTCGCCCTTTCCGGCGTCACGGCCGGCAACACCGCCCTGTGTACCGTGGGCCGCACCGGCAACGACCTGCACTATCGCGGCTACGACATTCTCGATATCGCCGACGTCTGTGAGTTTGAAGAGATCGCGTTTTTGCTGGTACACGGCAAGCTGCCCAACAAGGCCGAGCTGACCGGCTACAAGACCAAGCTCAAGGCCCTGCGCGGCCTGCCAATGGCGGTGAAAGCCGCTCTGGAAGCGCTTCCGGCCGCATCGCATCCGATGGACGTGATGCGCACCGGTGTCTCCGCATTGGGTTGCGCGCTGCCGGAAAAAGACGATCACAACCACCCCGGCGCACGCGACATCGCTGACCGCCTGATGGCTTCGCTGGGCTCGATGCTGCTCTACTGGCATCACTACGCGCACAACGGCAAACGGATTGAAGTCGAGACCGATGATGACTCCATCGGCGCGCACTTCTTGCATCTCTTGCATGGCGAAAA
>JANOYK010000102.1:0-2130 GCA_031428855.1 Burkholderiales bacterium
TTGAACGCGCCTTCCATGCCGATGGTGGCCATGTAGATGTGACCGAGCGCCATGCTCATCATCAGCACGGTGGCGATCACATGAACGATGTTGGCCAACTGCATCACCGCGCGGCTTTGCTCAAAGTTGGGGAAGTCGAGCACCAGACCGGACGCGCTGACGATCACGCCAAACACCAGCAGGCCGAACCAGAACCAGACCTTTTCGCCGGCGTTGAAGCGATCGGACGGCACATGCTCGCCCGACGCCAAACCACCGCCCTTAGCCAGCCAGGTGAGGTCGTGCAGTTTGGGCCAATTGTCTTTGAGGAAGGTCACAAACAGCACCACAATCGCCACGGCAAACAGCGGCCCGACAAAGTTGTGCAGGGTCTTGAGCAGCACGGAGAGCCAGGCGAACAAGGTGTGGCCAATCACCGGCAGCAGCACGTGCTTGCCAAACAGCATCACCAGACCGCTGATGGCCAGCACCGAAAAGGAAATCGCCACCGTCCAATGGACGGTGCGCTCAAACAAATTGAAGCGCGCGATTTTGCGACCGGTCGGCACGGCTTTCAGTTTGATCGTGCCCTTGCGCCAATAAAACAGCGCGCACAAGCCCAACACACCCAGAAAAATGGCAGCACCAAGCGGGATCAGTTGATTGTTGCGGCGCTGCCGCCAGGTCTCGCCGCCGGATTGGATCAACACCCCGGCATCGACACCACGGTCAGTGGTGTAGTGCGGTTTTTCGGAGCGCACATCAGCCCACACCGGCGCATTGTTGCCGGGCTGCTCGCGCTGACGCTTGGCTTGCGCGGCGGCGTTCGGGTTGAGCACTGAGTCGAAGGTTTGCTGCGCAGCTTGGGAAGCAGCCACAGGTGCCGCCGCAGGTGCAGGAGCGGATACAGGTGCCGCGCTCGCCGCCGCAGCCGGTGCCGCTGACTGGCCCGGTTGGCCCGACGCAGCCGCCGGTGCCACTTGCGCTTGCGATTGTGCAAACGTCACGCCAGCACATGCCGCCAGCGCACATGCCGCAAGCCAGGCTATCAAGAGTGGTTGTCTCCTCATGCGTCTACCCTACTCCGCCCGGTTGTATTCGTTTTGGGCCTGCTGGCGCGTCTTGATGGCATTTTCCCACGCCACTTTGTCGCCCGCCTGCCAGCTTTTTTCCTGCGAGTAGGCGGTGGGGCCGGTCTCGTAGGGGCGCGTATCGGGCTTGCCCTGGTACTTGCCCTTCTCGTAGGTGGTGGCCTGCCCCAGCTTCTGCGCCGAATCGCCGCAAGCGGACAAGCCCAGCGCCGCCATCACGCCAACAGCCGCTCCCACCAAGGGTTTCCAGCGAGTCAACGATTGCATGCTCATGACTTAGCCGCCGCGGGTGCTGCTGCGCCGCCCGCTCCACCGGCAGGCGGGCCATAGGCCGAGCCCCAGCCGTAGGCTTCCGCACCTTTGCCGCCACGCTTCATCACGCGCATGCGATAAATGTCGGCGACGATGTCGCCATCACCGCCGAGCAGCGCCTTGGTCGAGCACATTTCGGCACAGGCCGGCAGCTTGCCTTCGGCCAGACGGTTGCGCCCGTATTTCTGCCACTCCTCGGCACTGTGGTCTTTCTCCGGGCCGCCGGCGCAGAAGGTGCATTTGTCCATCTTGCCGCGCAGACCAAAAGCGCCCGCTTGCGGAAACTGCGGCGCACCGAACGGGCAGGCGTAGAAGCAGTAGCCGCAGCCGATGCAGAGGTCTTTGTCGTGCAACACCACACCTTCGTCGGTCTTGTAGAAACAATCGACCGGGCACACCGCCATGCACGGCGCGTCCGAGCAATGCATGCAGGCGACCGAGATCGATTTCTCGCCAGGCACGCCATCGTTGATCGTGACCACGCGGCGGCGGTTCACACCCCACGGCACTTCGTGTTCCTGTTTGCAGGCAGTCACGCAGCCGTTGCACTCGATGCAGCGTTCTGCATCACACAAAAATTTCATTCGGGCCATGTTAAGTCTCCTTTATGCGCGTGCCGCTTAGACGAATTTTTCGACGTTGCAGATCGTCGTCTTGGTTTCCTGCATCATGGTGACGCGGTCGTAGCCATAGGTGGTGGCGGTATTGACCGCTTCACCACGGATGATCGGTTCCGCCCCTGCCGGGT
>JANOYK010000103.1:0-2180 GCA_031428855.1 Burkholderiales bacterium
TGCATCTTCAGCAACGCGGAATGTGATCTGGCGCAGTTTGTCGGCCACCATTGTCGCCTTCTCGGACACGATCGGCGCCAACAGTACGAGCGGCAAGCGCTCAACGTTATAATTTCCGGTTTTTCCCGCGCTCATGACAGGATCTCCTTCATCTGCTCGACCGCGCCCTTGGTCATCAGCACTTTCTTGAAATGCACCAATGAGACCGGGTCGGCGTGCTTGGCCTCAACCACCGCAACATTGATCAGATTGCGCGAAGCGAGATAAAGATTTTCATCCACACTGTCGGTGATAAACAGCACCGAGTCGAAGCCCATGCCCTTGACTTTTTGCGCGAACAGCTTGGTCTTCGGTGAATCAACGGTGATGCTGTCGACCACCGCAATCCGGCCTTCGCGCGCAAGCTGGGACAGAATCGAGCACATGCCGGCGCGATACATCTTGCGATTGACTTTGTGAGCGAAGTTTTCGTCGGGCGAATTCGGGAAAATACGACCGCCGCCACGCCACAGCGGGCTGGAGGTCATACCAGCACGGGCGCGACCGGTGCCTTTTTGACGCCACGGCTTTTTGGTCGAATGCTTGACTTCGGCGCGGTCTTTTTGCGCGCGGTTGCCACTGCGCGCATTGGCCTGGTAAGCCACCACCACCTGATGCACCAGCGCTTCGTTGTAGTCACGCGCAAACACGGTGTCGGGCGCATCGACATTGCCTGCTGCCTGGCCTTGCGCGTCAATAAATTTCAGATCCATCTCAAGCCCCCTTTACCGCAGGGGTGACGACGACATGGCCGTTGTCAGCACCTGGCACTGCGCCACGCACCAGTAACAAGCCGCGCTCTGCATCAATCCGCGCGATCGTCAAATTCTGTGTAGTGCGGGTAACGTCGCCCAAATGGCCCGTCATCCGCTTGCCGGGAAACACACGGCCCGGATCCTGCGCCATGCCGATGGAACCTGGCACATTGTGCGAGCGCGAATTGCCGTGCGAGGCACGGTTGGACGAGAAATGATGGCGCTTGATAACCCCGGCATAGCCCTTGCCGATTGACGTGCCCTGCACATCAATCTTCTGGCCTTCTTTGAACAGGTCGACGCCGATCTTGCCGCCAACCGAATAATTGCCGAGGTCGCCAGCGGCGACATGGAATTCTTTGAGAATGGAACCGGATTCGACACCCGCTTTGGCCAGATGGCCGGCGAGCGCCTTGGTTACGCGGGATGCGCGGCGGCTGCCAAAGGCAACCTGAATGGCTGCATAGCCATCGGTGTCCGGTGTCTTGATCTGGGTCACACGGTTGTTCGACACATCCAGCACAGTCACGGGAACGGCGTCGCCGTCCGCGGTGAAAATGCGGGTCATGCCAACCTTGCGCCCAACAAGGCCTACCCTTGTTGACGTGGTCACTTGTTATCTCCTGCCCAGCTGCGATTGGCCGGGTGCAAAATGTGGAACCCCAAACTTTGTTCAGGGAATTCCGGAAAGCCTTGGATTATAACGCGGATACGCCAGACAATCAAGTCTGGCGCGCCGATTCTCTTACTTAATTACGTGTTATTGCAGCTTGATTTCTACATCAACCCCGGCCGGCAGATCCAGCTTCATCAGGGCATCAACGGTTTTATCAGTCGGATCGATAATATCCATCAGACGCAGATGGGTGCGCATTTCAAACTGGTCACGCGACGTCTTGTTCACGTGGGGTGAGCGCAATACGTCGTAACGCTGGATTTTGGTGGGCAACGGCACCGGCCCGCGCACAACTGCGCCTGTGCGTTTTGCCGTATCGACAATTTCCAATGCGGATTGGTCGATCAGGCGGTAATCAAACGCCTTGAGGCGGATACGGATTTTCTGGCTTTGCATGAGATTTCCTTAAAGAGCGAGGCCGCCGCAGGTACGGCGGCCATGAAGGCAAATGGATTAAATGGCCTTACTCAATCACTTTAGCAACAACACCGGCACCGACGGTGCGGCCACCTTCACGAATCGCGAAGCGCAGACCCTGCTCCATCGCAATCGGGTTAATCAGCGTCACAATCATTTTGATGTTGTCGCCCGGCATCACCATTTCGGTGCCTTCTGGCAGCACCACAGAACCGGTCACGTCGGTGGTGCGGAAGTAGAACTGGGGACGGTAGTTATTGAAGAACGGGGTGTGGCGTCCGCCTTCTTCTTTG
>JANOYK010000104.1:0-8651 GCA_031428855.1 Burkholderiales bacterium
GATGGCGGCCCGTGTGCAACCGGAATGCAACGAGCCGTAACAATAAGTTGTCCTGTGATATTCTGAGACTCTTATGCGCCTACATTCCAGTCTCTCGCACGCACAAAAAAGTACGGCGGCGATGACGCGCTCCCCAGCCCTGCCCGGCCGGGTATGCGGTCTGTTGCTCGGTGCCGCTGTAGGCGCATTGGTCGGCGGCTGTGCGCCGCCGCCGCTGACCCCGTCAACCCAGCATGTGGCGCGCGAAAACGCGCCAGTGAAAACACCGGGTGACATTCCCCCGCCAGTGGTAATGCTGCCGCTGCCGCCGAAACCGCAAGCAGCCCAGCGCGAGGAAACCTACAGCGTGGTGGTCAACGAAGTGCCGGTGCGCGATTTGCTGTTCGCTCTCGCGCGCGACGCAAAAATCAATGTCGATGTGCATCCGGCGATTACCGGCAACGTCACCCTGAATGCGCTCAACCAGACCTTGCCGCAGCTGCTCGCGCGCATGTCCAAACAAATTGATGTGCGCTGGGAAATGAGCGGGGCCAATCTGTCAATTTTGCCCGACGCGCCGTTCATGTCGTCCTACACGGTCGATTACGTCAACATGACGCGCTCCACTGCCACCAGCGTCAACGTGGCGACGCAAATCGGCACGACCGGCACCGGCGGCGCGGGCGGGGGCGCTGGCAACAACAATTCATCCACGTCTTTAACCAGCAACAGCGCCAACTTTTTCTGGGAGTCGCTGGCCCAGAATATTTGCAATATCGTGGTGACGACACGCTCGATCTCGCGCCAGGAGCGGGCCGATCAGCAGCAGGCGCGCGAACGCGACTTTGACAACCGGCTCAATGTGGCGCGCCAATTGGCGTCAGCCGGGTCGGGCGCACCCCAGTTGATGCAGCAGGTCACCGGCGGGGCGGGTGCAGGGACTGGGGCCGCCGCTGCCGCGCCGGTCAACTGCGCGCAGACCGGCTACAACCTGGCCCAAAGCGCCACCGGCTCGCAAGCCGCGCCGGCGGCAGGCTCGGCCAACCCGGTCATCAGCAACCGCGAGGCCGGCATCATCATGGTGTTTGCCACACAGCGTCAGCACGAACGGGTGCGCGAATTCATCGACCGCGTGGTCTCGAGCGCGCGCCGCCAGGTGCTGATTGAAGCGACGATTGTCGAGGTGCAGCTGTTCGGTCAGTATCAGCAGGGCATCAACTGGCAGCGGCTGCGCCTGGGCAACGACGGGTTCTCGGTTACGCAGCAGCCTTCAGGCACCGGCGGCGCATCCCTGCCCGGCGGCACCGCGCCTGGCGGTGCCGGCTTCGCCGCACCCAACGCCATTACCCCCGGCTTGGCCAGTATCGGCGCGAACCCCGGCCTGTTGCAAATATCGTACGTCAACCGCGGTTCCGCGTTGGGCAACATCGCTGCGGCGATTTCGCTGCTGGAGTCGTATGGCAACGTCAAGGTGCTGTCCAGCCCCAAGATGTCGGTGCTCAACAATCAGACCGCGATGCTCAAGGTGGTAGACAACAGCGTGTACTTCACGGTGACGGCAACCGTGGTGCCCTCGACCGTCATCGGCGTCGCGCCTGTCGTGGCTTACAACACCACGCCCAACACGGTGCCGGTCGGATTCGTGATGGCAGTGACCCCGCAGATTGATGATGCCGATCAGGTGACGATCAACGTGCGCCCTTCGATTTCACGGATTCTCACCACGGTGGATGATCCCAATCCGCAACTGGCAGCGGCCGGCGTGAGAAACCGCGTGCCGGTGATTCAGACCCGTGAAATGGAATCGATTCTGAAAATTCCCAACAACCAGATTGCGGTGATGGGCGGGCTGATGCAGGACAACATCAGCAATGGCGAGGATGGCGTCCCAGGTTTGTCGCGCATCCCGGCGGCAGGCGAGTTGTTCACCAATCGCAACGAGCGCTCAATGAAGTCTGAACTCGTGATCTTCTTGCGCCCGATCGTCATCAAAGACCCGTCGCTCGAAGGCGATTTCCAAAAGTTTCGTGACTCTCTGCCGGGACAGGATTTTTTCCGCCAGCCCAATCCGCTCCAGCCGGCGCCGTTCACGATGGGACGCAGCACTGGCGACGCGGAGCCGGACCGCAGCACTGCAAAAAAACAATGACCAAGGGGGACTGCGCGTGAGTCTCTTGATGAATGCGTTAAAAAAAGCCGAGAGCGCCAAGCAGGCGGGGGAGCATGCGCCTTCTGATACGGCGGTTGCCGCCACCTCCGGCACCGGCCGCAATCTGGCGCAGGAATTGGGCCTGGACCCACCGGCCACGCGCAATGCCGCAGCGGCCAACGGATCGTCAAGCGACGCTGCTCCCAGGCTTGATCCGGCTCCACTGCTCAGACCGATGGAGTTGGCGCTTGAGCCTGACTTGGCACCGCAAGTGCCGCCACCCGCGCCGCCGCAAGAGCGTGAGCCTGCGCGAGCCGCCTCTGGCCGGACGCGCAGCGCGCCGGACACAGACCGCAGCGGAGCACGTGCAGTTTTTACTGCCAAGCAGTCCGCAGGTACAAATTCAAGGGCTCCGTTCTATTCCGTGATCGGCCTTTGCCTGGCCGGCGGTGCTGCTTACGGCGCGTATTTGTGGATGCAGATGCAGCCGCCGCCGCGCCCGCCAGTGACCGCCGCCGCTGCACCGCAGAACCGGCCCATTGGCAATCCGCCGGACACCGCAACAGCAACAGCGGCGGCCAACTCGGCAACCACGCCAACTGCGCCCGCCTTCGCTGCCGATGCACAGCAGCCGGCGGGTGGCGGCAATGCGATGTCAGAACCGGCTGCGTCAAACCTGGCTGGCGCAGGCGCTGCTGGTACGCCGGAACGGTCTGTTCGCGCCGGTGATGCGATCGATCCTCCCGCCAGACGCGAATCAGCATCGCCGCCGCCACAGCAAACTGCGGTGCCCCGCTTATCCCGATCCTCTGATGCGGCCAGCGCGGCGGGTGGCGCTGCTGTGGAGAGCCCGGCCAATCTGCGGATTACCCGCACCACCAATGCGCCGGTAGTCCATCCGGACGTGCTGGCCGGTTACGCGGCATTGCAGTCGGGTGATCTGGATCGTGCCGGCCAGGCCTATGACCGCGCGCTGCGCAGCGAACCGGCCAACCGCGACGCGCTGCTGGGTGCCGCCACGGTGTTGTTGCGGCTTGACCGCACCGATGCCGCCGAAGCGTATTTCCGCCAACTGCTGCGCCTGCACCCGCACGACACTTATGCCACCGCGCAATTGGCTGCGCTGACGGCGCGCGGTGACCCGGTGGGTGCCTTGAGTCAGGTCAATTCACTGATTGCACGGGAGGCAGACCGTCCGGAGAGTGGCTCTGGGCAAGGCTCTCTGGCCTTTGTCCAAGGTAACCAGCTGGCGGCGCAGAGTCGCTGGCCGGAGGCGCAGCAAGCCTATTTCAACGCACACCGCGCGGACCCCGGCAACGCCGACTATTGCTACAACCTTGCCGTCAGCCTCGACCGCATGCACGAACCCCGGCTGGCGCGTGACTTTTACAACAAGGCGATTGATCTGGCGCGCAGCCGCCCTGCCGGATTCGATCTCGCCCGTGCCAAGACCCGCTTAAGCCAGATCGACGGCGCGCTCAAATGAGCCGCCGCCCCGGACGAACCATACGAACCATCGGAACCATAGGCCCCAACTGCGCCACCCGCCCGCGCCCGGACTGCGTGAACACCCGAACATGAACGCCCGAACATGAACGCTCCCGAAGTCAAACCACCCGCCCGCAAGCCGATTGGCCGCATTCTGGTCGAGCGCGGACTGATCTCGGAAGATCAGCTGTTGATCGCGCTCAAGGAGCAGGGCCGCAGCAATCTGTCGCTTGGCAAACAGTTGATCGCGCTCGGTTTCGTGACCGAGGCGACCCTGCGCGACGCGCTGTCCGAAAATCTCGGCACCAAGGGCATTGATCTGACCCACATCATCATTGACCCGGCCGCAATCCGCGCGGTGCCACGCGAATTTGCCAAACGGCATCTGCTGTTTCCGTTGCAGGTGGAACGCGACCCGCCGCGTTTTTCGATTGCCATCGCCAATCCGAGCAATGTCGTCGCGCTCGATCAATTGCGCTCGATGCTGTCCACCCGCGGCCGCGGCGACATCGAAATCGTCACCCTGCTGGCGGGAGAGTCTGAAATTTCGCGCGCGATTGACCAGTATTTCGGACATGAGCTGTCGATTGACGGCATCCTGCACGAAATCGAAACCGGTGAAATCGACTACCAGAGCCTGTCCGCCGGTGCAGACAGCTATAGCCAGCCAGTAGTGCGCCTGGTCGATGCGCTGCTGGCCGATGGGGTGCAGCGGGCCGCGTCCGACATCCACTTTGAGCCGGAGCAAAATTTCCTGCGCATCCGCTACCGCATTGATGGCGTGCTGCGTCAGATCCGCTCGCTCCACAAGCAATACTGGCCGGCGATGGTGGTGCGCATCAAGGTCATGTCGGGCATGAACATTGCCGAAGTGCGGGCCCCGCAGGACGGGCGCATTTCCCTGTCCCTGACCGGGCGGCAGGTCGATTTTCGCGTTGCTGCGCAGCCGACCACGCATGGCGAAAACATCGTGTTGCGGATTCTCGACCGCCAGCGCGGACTGGTGCCGCTCGAAGGCTTAGGTCTTCAGGAAGACCAGCTCGACCTGCTCAAGATCATGATTGCGCGCCCCGAGGGCATCATTCTGGTCACCGGGCCTACCGGCTCCGGCAAAACCACGACGCTCTATTCGATCCTCGGGCACATCAATCAGGAGGGGATCAACATCATGACCCTCGAAGATCCGGTCGAGTACCCGATGAACATGGTGCGCCAGACCTCGGTCAACGAAGCGGTCAAACTGGACTTTGCCAGCGGCATCCGCTCCCTGATGCGGCAGGATCCGGACGTGATCCTGGTCGGCGAGATCCGCGACAGTGACACCGCCGAGATGGCGTTCCGCGCTGCCATGACCGGGCACCAGGTCTACTCCACCCTGCACACCAATTCGGCGGTGGGCGCAGTGCCGCGCCTGCTTGACATCGGCATCATGTCCGACATTCTGGCCGGCAACATCATCGGCATCATCGCTCAGCGGCTGGTGCGGCGTGTCTGCACCTATTGCCGCGAAGCACATGAGGCAGATGACATCGAATGCCGCTTCATGGGCCTGCCCGAGGATGACCCGGACAACCGGCCGGTGATTTACCGCGCGGTGGGCTGCGACCATTGCGAAAATCAGGGTTACAAGGGCCGGCTGACCCTGATGGAAATTCTCAAGATGGATTACGAGCTTGATGAACTGCTGGCGCGGCGCGCCACGGTACGTGAAATTCTCGAACTGGCCAATGCCAAAGGTTTCGTCTCTCTGGCCGAAGACGGCGTGCGGCGCGTGCTCGATGGCTCGACCACGCTCGACGAAGTAGCGCGGGTGGTCGATTTCACTGCGCGCGCGCGCGCCACCCCTGCCACCCGCGCCAACTAAGGCGGCCCAACTGCGATGGCGACCTTCGCCTACACCTCGATTGACAGTGACGGCAAGCGTGTCAGCGGCCGGCTCGAAGCCGTCAACGCGGTTGATCTGGAACAAAGGCTGTCACGCATCGGCCTCGACCTGCTCACGGTGGAGTCGGCGACACAGCAAACGGCCGGCCTGTTCCGCGGTAAGGTGTCCCGCGCCGACCTCATCACCTTCTGCTTTCAGCTCGAACAGCTGGCCGGTGCCGGCGTACCCCTGCTCGATGGCATCACCGAACTGCGCGACAGCACCGAGTCGGCGCGGTTTCGCGAAGTGCTCGGCACCATCATCGAGGCGATAGAAGGCGGCCAGACCTTGTCGCAGGCGCTCGAAGCCCAGCCCGAGGTGTTCAACCAGGTGTTCGTGAGCCTGGTGGCGGCGGGCGAGAAAACCGGGCAACTGGTCGAAGTGTTGCGCCGCCTCTCCGACACCCTCAAGTGGCAGGACGAGCTGGCCGCCTATGCCCAAAAAATCGTCATCTACCCGGCCTTTGTCGGCACCATCGTGATCGCGGTGATTATTTTGCTGATGATGTTTCTGGTGCCCGAGATGGCCAAGTTTCTCAAGAACATGAATCAGGAATTGCCGCTGCATACGCGCGCGCTGATCGCCACATCGGATTTCACCCGTCAATACTGGTACGTGGTGTTCGGCCTGCCGGCATTGGCGCTGATGGGCTTTTTCACCGCACTGCGCCTGTCAGAGCGGCTCGCCTATGAAGTGGACCGGGTCAAATTAAAACTGCCCTACCTTGGCCCGATCCTGCGCAAAATCATCTTGTCACGCTTTGCCAGCACGTTTGCGCTGATGTACGCTTCCGGCATCACCGTGCTTGAAGCCATGAAAATTTCGGAAGCGGTGGCCGTCAATCGCGCCGTCACGGCAGGGCTGGTGCGGGCCGGGGCCGAAATCCGCGATGGCCAGGGCATCAGCGCCGCATTCAAATCGGTCAACATGTTCCCGCCGCTGGTGCTGCGCATGCTGCGTATCGGCGAGACCACCGGCGGCCTCGACAAAGCCCTGCTCAACGTCAGCTATTTCTACAATCGCGAAGTCAGAGAGGGGATCGACCGGGTGCAGGCCATGATCGGCCCGGCCATGGTGCTGATCCTTGGCATCATTCTGGGCTGGGTGCTGCTCTCGATTTTCGGCCCGCTGTACGACACCATCAGCAAGCTCAAGCTATGAAACTGCATTGGCCCGGCCTGCAACACCGCGTCCTGCTGATCCGCGCCGGCAGCGCGGAAGCCTATGCCAAGCGACAAGGCGGGCTGGTCAGGGAAGCCGCATTTCAACTTGAAGAGCTTGAGCTGTTCAAAGGCTATTGCCAGAGCCGCGCCGGCAGCAAATTCACGGTGTTGGCTGATCTGGTGGATGAAGATTTCCGGATCGAGACCATCCCCTATGTGGCAGGCATGGCACGGCGGCAGTTGCTGGCGCGCAAATATGACCAAGCCTACCGCAACACACCCTACCGCGCCAGCGTCTCTCTGGGCCGCGAAGAGTCCAATGCGCGCGCGCCCGAGTCAGCCCGGCGCGATGAGCGGGTCCTGCTGATGGCGCTGACCAGCCCGCAGGCGCTCAATCCGTGGCTCGACGTCATGGACGAGACGCGCGCCCAGGTGCGCGGCATCTACCCGCTGCCGGTGGTCACCGGCTGGATCAACCAGTATTTGGGCGCGGGCAGCGCAAAAAAAACGGAGGGCGCGCCGGGTCAGAGTGCGCTGGTGGTCACCCTCAACCACGCCGGCCTGCGCCAAATTTTTATTGATGAAGGCCGCCCCAGATTTGCCCGGCTCGCGCCGTTGCAGGACGACCACCCCGGCCGCACCGGCGAACGCATCGCCACCGAGATCACGCGCACCGAACAGTATCTGGCGACCCTGCGCTGGCTGCCGCGCGACGCCGGCCCGCTGCGCACCGTGCTGGTGTGTCCGGCGCGGGCACGCAGCACGTGGCCGCTCGCCTGTGTCAACACGGACCGGCTCGCCTTTGAGTTTCCGGCGCTGGAGACACTCGCGTCGTCTCTGGGGATTCACACCGTGGCTGGCGGCGACAGCGCCGAACACGCCGATCTGCTCTGGGCCGCCGGCGCATTGCGACACCGGCCAAAAATCGATTTCGCACCGGACTGGGCGCGCGAGCATTACCTCCACTGGCTCTGGCGCAGCGGCATCATGGCGGTCGGCGCGGCACTGTGTGCGGCCGGCACCGCCACCGGTGCCGTGTTTCTGGCGCAGGCCAACGCGATTGACAGCGATGCGGACCGCCGCACCGCCGATTTTTCGCGTGCCAACACCGAGTACCAGCAAGTCGCCAAGTCTTTCCCGCAGATGGGGGTGACGCCGGAACATTTGAAAGGCGCGGTGCTGGCACTGGACCCGCTCGCCATGCGCCCCCTGACGCCCGAAGCGCTGATGATCCAGATCAGCCAGGCGCTGCTGGCGGCCCCGGGTTTCGTACTCACCAAGCTCGACTGGCGCGTAGCCGCCAGCGCCGATGACCTGCCCGGCGCGGCCGCGCGCCCGCCGGTACCCGCGCCGGCACCCGGCGCAGCACCGGCGCGGTTCGAGATAGCCGTCCTGACCGGCACCCTGAGCGAAGAGCGCAGCGCCACCCCGCGCCGCAAGATTGCCGCAGCGCGCGCCGCCATCGATGCCGTCAGAAAAATTCCGGGCGTCGAGGTCACGCCGGTGCGGCTGCCGCTCGATGTCTCGCCAGCCGGCAATCTCAAAGGCGGCGACGAAGCCGACACCGGCGCCGCTGACGGCGATACCGTGGTGCTGCGCATCGTGCGCAAGGTGGCCCCATGACCCCGGCGCAGACCCGCGACCTCGCCATCGCCGGATTGCTTGCCGCCACCCTGGCCGGTCTGGGCGCGGCGGCTGCGTTCGGCGGCAACTGGTTCAAGGCCGAAACCGTCAAGCGTGAACAATTGATGCGCAAACAAGCCCTGGAGGCGAGCGGTCGGCTGGCCCGCGCCAACGAGGAGCGCGAACAAATCGGCGCCTACATGAAGCGCTACCAGACCTATGTGCGTATCAAGGCGATCCGGCCGGCGGCCGGGGCAGGTCAATCAGAACCTGAGCAGGGCGAACGGCTCGACTGGATCGAACGCGTGGTCGAAGCGCGCGAAGC
>JANOYK010000105.1:0-4685 GCA_031428855.1 Burkholderiales bacterium
GCCGCGCCGATCATGCGCTGCGGCTGATCCGGCAGCAGGTGCTCGCGCATTTCGTTGCGCGCGATGTCATCGAGCGTGTGCACCGTCAAAAGGGTGTCGACAAACAGGCGGTAGCCGCGCGGTGTCGGGATGCGCCCGGCGGAGGTGTGCGGGCTGGAGATGAACCCTAAGTCTTCCAGATCGGCCATCACATTGCGGATGGTGGCGGGCGAGAGATCAAGGCCGGAAAACTTGGACAGCGCGCGTGAGCCGACCGGCTGCCCCTCGGCAATGTAGCGCTCAACCAAAGTCTTGAGCAGGGTGCGGGCGCGCTGGTCTAGCATGCGCTTGATTCTAACGGGTTGCTGTGCGCGGCGGCGCGCGGCGTGCTCGCGCGGCAGGTGCGGCAGCACCGGACCCGCGCGGGCTCACCGTCAAGCCTCCAGCGACACCGAAAACTTGGCCCCCGGCACCATGATGCCGCCGCGCTCGCCCGGCGTCACATTGCCATAGCGCGGTGCAAAGACCTCGGGCAGCGGGCGCGCATTGGGCGGTGCCATCCACAGGCGCAGCAGGTGGCGCTGGCGTTCCGGCTCGGGCCAGTTCTCAAAATCATTGCGTGAATGCAGAATTTGATGGTTATGCAAAAACTGCATGTCGCCGCGCTCGAACGACATTTGCAGATGAATCGACGGGTCGTTGACCAATTCGTCGATCAGATCAATGACGGCGATTTGGGCGGGCGTGATGCGCGGTGCGTCGGCAAAGCGGCGCTGCGCTTCGTTGATGTAGTGGCGCACATAGATGGCCGAGAGTTTGCCCGCGTGCCAGTTGAACACCGGAATATTGAAGTAGGGCAGCATGCCGTCGGGTACTTCGCCGCGCCGGTCGGTGGGGAAGGGAAGGAACGCGGCGGGCAGCAGATCCGGGCGGCGCTTGAGAATTTCGTTGTAGACCGTGACTGAGCTGGCGATGAAAGATTCACCGCCGCGCTTGGCGGTTTGCAGGCACAGCAGACCCACAATGTCTGCCGAGTCGGTGTGGTATTCGAGACGCAGGCTGGTTTGATAAAAGCGCGTGTTGCCTTGCTTGATGTCGGCACCGACATCTTTGACGTGGCCGAGCAAATGGCCGCGTGCGTTGGAGCTGCGCAGGGTGCCGAAGTGGCGTCCCAGGCCGAGATAGGCAATCGCAGCCGAGGCGAGGTCGTAGCGCTCAACCGGAAAACCGCGCACCATGACAAATCCGCGGCCTTCTTGCAATTCGTGAAGAATGGCTGCCAGAGCGGGTTTCAGGCCGGTTAATGGAAACGATGCAGGCGAAATATCCTGCATCGCCACGCCGGTGGATTTGAAATGCGTAATGGCGGTGTCGATCTCGGCGATGTCGGCGGCACTCAAATGCCAGATCCAATCGTCAAGTTGCGCCATTGCCGGGCCGTGCCAGGCCGAGGGGCCGGTGATCGGGCCGGGCGGCAACGGCGGCGGGGTTGCGGGGCCGGACGGCTGTGGGATGGAAACACGATTGAGCTGAGCAGACATGGCCGCAGTGAAACCTTTGGGACAGGGAGAATAATCGTAATATATTCCTTTGCGTACCGCAGGCTGCCGCAGTGCGGTCGATTGCATCATGGTGCGCTGCTTTCATACCAACGCAAAAACAGGAGACAACATGAACGCATTCCGGGCATACCGGCTCTGCCTGCTGCCGGCCGTCGCGCTGATGATGACGGGTGCGGCCCTCGCCCAGTCTTATCCCAACCGTCCCATCACGCTGATCGCACCGTATGCGGCCGGCGGTGACAGTGACCTCGCTGGGCGCAACCTGGCCGCCACCGCCGCCAAGTATCTGGGCCAGACGCTGGTGGTGCAGAACATCGTCGGGGCCTCCGGCACCATCGGCTCGATGCGGGTGCGCACGGCCACGCCGGATGGCTACACTTTACTGATTGCACGCGGCGGCTCGCAAGCCATCACCCCGGCGCTGGAAACCAAAACGCCCTACAAGTGGAACGACTTCACCATACTCTCGCTGCTGGAGTTCAACCCGGTGGTGTGTGTGGTCAAAAGCGATTCGCCCCACAAAAATCTCAAGGACTTGCTTGACGCGCTCAAGACCAATCCGGGCAAGATGAACTACGCCACGGCTGGCCCGGGCACGACCCAGCACATGGCCGTTGAGGTGTTGTTGCGCGCGGCCGGTTTACCTTCGAACAGCGCCGAGCAGATTGGCTACAAGGGCGGCGGTGAAGTCACGGCGGCAATGCTCGGCGGCCAGGTGCAATTTTTGTGCAATAACCTCTCGACGATTGGCGGGCAGTTGAAAGCGGGCACCTTCCGCGCGCTGTTTGTCACCACTGC
Source organism: Burkholderiales bacterium (assembly GCA_031428855.1). Taxonomy (GTDB): domain Bacteria; phylum Pseudomonadota; class Gammaproteobacteria; order Burkholderiales; family JAEUOS01; genus CANJDH01. The sequence continues at coordinate 2,340 of JANOYK010000105.1, forward strand.
CGAGCGCCTCAAGGAGTACCCGGACATTGCCACCGCGCGCGAAATGGGCGTGCCGCAGATGGAGTCGGTGATGGGCTGGAGCGGTCTTTACGGCCCGCCCGGCTTGCCGTCTGAGGTGGTCAACAAATGGGTCGATACCTTCAAGAAGCTGGCGCAAGACCCGGACTGGCTGCGCGGCAATGCCGGCTTTGGCGGCGTGCCGGCGATCCGCTCACCGGCTGATACTGAAAAGTTCGCGCGCGAGCAATACGAGTTGTACGAGCGCTTGGGCACGGCGCTCAATTTGCGCAAGTAGCGGAGCGTGCCGGGCAGCGCAGGTGTGATGGTGTGCCGGGTGCACGCGTGCCACCGGGCGCGGTGCGCCGCGCGTGCAATGGCGCGCTGAGCCCTATCGTTGTATCGCAACCGGTTCGAGCACCACGCGCATCCCGGTGGCCAGCGCGGACGGCGCTTCGGGCTTGACGTTGGCCGGGTAGCCGATCACCAGTTCGGTCTCCCCGTTCCAGCGCAGGAGCAGCGGCAGCGAGCGCTGCCCGACCGACATTGCCCCGAGCGCGCTGCCGGTGATGCTCGAAAACACCAGAGCATGAGAGGTGCTGCCGGTAACGTTAACACTGCGCACGACTACGGTGGTGCGCAGCTTGTCGGTGCTGCGGCAGGCCTCCTGCTCGTGAATTGCGCGCCGCGCGCCCGATGGCGAGGCGACACTTTGCACCGGCAGGGCATCACACTCCGGTTCGCGCCATTCACCAAACGCGCCCATCACCATCGCAATCGCCACTGCGCCAAAGGCGATCGTGACACCGAGGAAGGCGGCGTTGTTGGCATTGAACAGGCGGAACTGCATGATGGGAGATGGTGCCAGAAAACCGCCCCGGCCGGGTGCCGATGTCACAATGCGCTCATGAACATTCCCAACGCAGACATCGCGCGCTTTCGCGACAACCTCAAGGACGAAATTGACGGTGCGGCCCTATATGCCGCACTGGCCGCCGCCGAGACCGATCCGGTGCGCAAGGATTTATTTTTGCAACTTTCGCAAGCTGAGGCGGATCACGCGACCTTCTGGCGCGACAAACTCACCTCCGCCGGCATCAGCAGCGACCACATCGTGCCCGGCATCCGCACGCGCATCCTGGCGCGCCTGGCGCGGCGCTTCGGGCCGCGCTTCGTGCTGCCGACCATCGCCGCTGCCGAATCCGTCGGCCAGAGCCGCTACGCTGCGCAACCCGACGCCCAGGCCCTCGCGGCCGACGAACGCGGCCACGCCAGCGTGCTGCATGCAGCGGTGGCGGGCGGCTCCGCCATGCCGCTTGCCAATGGCGCCGACATCGCCCGCGCCGAGCGCTGGCATCGCGGCACTTCGGGCAACGACCTGCGCGCCGCAGTGCTGGGGGCGAACGACGGTCTGGTGTCGAACTTCTGCCTGATCATGGCCATCGCCGGGGCTGGCGCAGCGAACCAGGCAATCCTCCTCACCGGTTTCGCCGGCCTCCTCGCCGGCGCGTTCTCGATGGCGCTGGGCGAGTGGCTGTCGGTGACCAACTCGCGCGAGCTGGCTGAATCGCAAATCGCACGCGAAAAGGAAGAACTGGAGCAGACCCCGGAGGCCGAGCAGAAGGAACTGGCGCTGATCTTTCAGGCCAAAGGCATTGCGAAGGAAGAAGCGCAGCGCGTCGCCGCGCAGATCATGTTGAACAAGGAAACCGCGCTCGACACCCTGGTGCGCGAAGAACTCGGTATTGATCCGGCCGAACTCGGCGGCAGTCCGTGGCGCGCGGCGGCGGTATCGTTTGCGCTGTTCACCGCTGGCGCCTTGGTGCCGGTGCTGCCGTTCGTCTGGCTCAATGGCGCTGCAGGCATCATCACAAGCGTTGGCGTGAGTGCGTTCGCACTGTTCGGCCTCGGCATCGTTACGTCATTGTTCAACGGACGCAACGCGTGGTTCTCGGCCGCGCGCCAGGTGGTGATCGGTTGTGCGGCGGCCGCAGTGACTTACGGTGCTGGGGCTTTGCTGGGCGTGTCGATCAGTTAACGACCGATTGGAAACCCTTGGTGGGAGCAGGTTTCCGGCCGTTTCTCCTCTGAAACGGATTACAGGTTTCGTAAATCGCTCCAAAATAGACGATTCAACGCCTACAAGTCCATAACGCTATGGAATTGGTTTCGATATCAATTTCGTGATTGAAAGTCTCCATCGAGCAGAGAGGTGAGTTCAATAAAGTTGCCTGGCTATCGGCCGAAAACTGTTGGTGGGAGCGGGTTTTCGGCCGATCTAGCCTCTAGCAGCCTTATAGGTCGGTGACGGCACCCTTGGTGGCCGGCCCGACCAGCTTCATGTATTTC
>JANOYK010000106.1:0-4014 GCA_031428855.1 Burkholderiales bacterium
GCGCAGCCTGATCCAGACCATCGGCCGCGCCGCGCGCCACATCAACGGCACCGCGATTTTGTATGCTGACCGCATCACCGACTCGATGCAGCGCGCGATGGGTGAAACCAACCGCCGCCGCACCAAGCAGGTCGCCTTCAATCTGCTGCACGGCATCACGCCCAAGGGTGTGGAGAAACGCATCAAGGACATTCTCGACGGCGTGTATGACCCGGAAGCGGCCAAGGCGCAGGCCGAAGACCGCAAAATCACGGCGCAGTACGAAGTGATGAGCGAAAAACAAATCGCCAAGCAAATCCAAAAAATGGAAAAGCAGATGTACGATTACGCCAAGAATCTGGAGTTTGAAAAAGCCGGGCAGGCGCGCGATGAATTGGCCAAACTGAAGGAGCGATTGTTTGGGGTGGGCGGCACCAATGTGATGGCGATCAAGGCAGCGTGAACCGGGTGCAGTCCGCCGCTGCTCTGCTCTACACAACGTTAAAAAAAACTGATTTCGTCTGACCACAACATGGCCGCTTTTCAAAGCAACATTCAGCCTTCTGGTGCCGCGTTCGCCGCCAATCGCGCAGCGATGCTCGCGCAGCTGGACGAAGGGCGCGCGCTGGAGCGCCGCACCGCTGAAAAATCTGCGTCTGCCAAACCGCTGTTCGACAAGCGCGGTCAATTGCTGCCGCGTGAGCGGATTGCCTTGCTGCTCGATCCGGGCGCGCCGTTTATCGAACTCTCCGCGCTGGCCGGCTATTTGTTCGACCGGCCCGAGCCGGACAAGAGCATTCCTGGCGGCGGGTCGATCAGCGGGATTGGGTTTGTGTCGGGTGTGCGCTGCGTCATCATGGCGTCCGACTCAGCGATTGAGGCCGGATCGATCCGGCCGATGGGACAGGACAAGATGATCCGCGCGCAGATGATTGCGCTCGAAAACAAACTGCCCTATGTGCATTTGGTGCAGAGCGCCGGGGCCAATTTACCGCAGTACAAGGTTGAAGGCTTTGTGCGGGGCGGGGCGATTTTTCGCAACCTGGCGCGCTTGTCGGCGGCTGGTCTGCCGGTGGTGAACGTGGTGCATGGTTCTTCCACCGCCGGCGGCGCATACATGCCGGGGCTGTCGGATTACGTCATCATGGTGCGCGGCAATGCGCGCGCGTTTTTGGCCGGGCCGCCCTTGCTGAAGGCGGCGACCGGTGAGATTGCGACCGAAGAAGAACTGGGCGGCGGCGAAATGCATGCGAGCGTGTCGGGCCTGGGTGAATACCTGGCCGAGGACGACCGCGACGGGATTCGTCTGGCGCGCGAGGTGATGACGCGGCTCGACTGGAACCGGCATTTGCAGCCGGTGGCAGAGTCATCTTTGCGCAAACGCGGCACCGATGCGCTACCGCCGCGTTTGCCTGCGGAGGAATTGCTCGGCGTGATGCCGAACGATCCGAAGAAGCCGGTAGACATGCACGAGGTGATCGCGCGGATTGTGGATGACTCGGATTTTCTCGATTTCAAGGCGCTGTACGGCCCGGCCACGGTGTGCGGGCATGCGTCGATTGAGGGCTACCCGGCCGGCATCATCACCAACAATGGCCCGCTGGATCCGGATGGCGCGAACAAGGCGACGCATTTCATCCAGGCTTGCTGCCAGAGCGGCACGCCGATTATTTATTTGCAGAACACTACCGGTTATATCGTCGGCAAGGCCTACGAGCAGGGCGGCATGATTAAGCATGGCTCGAAGATGATTCAGGCTGTGACCTGCGCGACGGTGCCGCAGTTCACGATCATGTGCGGTGCGTCGTTCGGCGCGGGCAACTACGGCATGTGCGGGCGCGCCTATGAGCCGCGCTTTTTGTTCTCGTGGCCGAATGCGCGCACCGCAGTGATGGGGGCTGAGCAGGCGGCGATGGTAATGCGCATCGTCGCCGAGGGCGGGGCCAAGCGCAAGGGCGAGGCGGTTGATGAGGCCGCGCTGGCGGCGCAGGAGAAAAAGATCATCGACAATTTCGAGCGCCAGCAGAGCGCGATTGCCACCAGCGCGCGCCTGCTTGACGACGGCATCATTGACCCGCGTGATACGCGTGCGGTGTTGGGCTTTGTGCTGGCGACGGTGGATGAAGCGGCGCGGCGCACCTTGCGGGCGATGCAGTTTGGCGTGGCGCGGCCATGATGGCGCGCAGTCACCGGACATGAAGCCGATGTCCGCCTCCGCCTCGCACGCACCAAGCCCGCCGCCGCGCGCAGTGCGCTTTAATTCCTTGTTGATCGCCAATCGCGGCGAGATTGCCCTGCGCGTGATGCGCACCGCCAAGCGTATCGGCCTCGCTACCATCGCGGTGTATTCCGATGCGGATGCCAACGCACTGCATGTGCTTGCGGCGGATCGTGCTGTCCACATTGGTGGCTCGCTGCCGCGCGAGTCGTATCTCCACATCGACGCCATCATCCACGCTGCGCAGGCGAGCGGGGCGCAAGCGGTGCATCCGGGTTACGGTTTTCTGGCCGAGAACGCGGTGTTCGCTCGCGCGGTGATGGATGCGGGTCTGGTCTGGGTCGGCCCGCCGCCGCAGGCGATGGAATCGATGGGTAACAAGGCGGGTGCCAAGCGCTTGATGAAGATGGCGGGTGTGCCGTGCATTCCCGGCTATGACGCGGTAGATCAAGCGGATGCGGTGCTGAGTCAGGCCGCTGCCGGAATTGGCTACCCGCTAATGATTAAGGCCGCAGCGGGCGGCGGCGGCCGCGGCATGCGTCTGGTTGGCGCGCACACGGATTTCGCCGTAGCGCTGGCGACCGCGCGCTCCGAAGCGCAACACGCGTTTGGCTCGTCCGAAGTGATTCTTGAAAAAGCCGTGATCGAGCCGCGCCATGTCGAAATACAGGTGTTTGCCGACACCCACGGCAATGTGGTGCATCTGGGCGAGCGCGACTGCTCGGTGCAGCGCCGCCATCAAAAACTGATTGAAGAAGCACCGTCGCCCGCGCTGACAGGCGACGCCGGTGCCGCGCTGCGCAGGCGCATGGGGGCAATGGCGGTGGACGCCGCACGTGCCATTGCTTATGTGGGAGCGGGCACGATTGAGTGTCTGCTTGACGCTGAAGGCCAGTTCTACTTCATGGAGATGAACACACGCCTGCAGGTTGAGCACGCCGTCACCGAGGCGCTGACCGGTTTTGATCTGGTCGAGTGGCAACTGCGCGTGGCGATGGGGGAGGTGCTGCCGGTCACCGATCAAGCGGAAATCCTGCGCCGGTTTGAATCCGGCGGCCATGCGATCGAAGTGCGCCTGTGCGCGGAAGACCCGGCGCAACAGTTTCTGCCGCAGAGCGGGCGGGTGCTGGCGTGGCAAACGCCCGAGGCCAACGCGGGGTTGCGCCTGGAAGCAGCGCTCGACACCGGCATGCAGGTGCCGCCGTTTTACGACTCAATGCTCGCCAAGGTGATCGCGCATGGACCCACGCGTGATGAAGCGCGCGAACATCTGGCGCGCGCACTCGATGACACCGTGCTGTTGGGCTTTGCAAGCAACAAGGCGTTCCTCGCCGCGTGCCTGCGCCATCAGCGCTTTGCGCAGGGGCAGGCGACCACCGCTTTCATCGCGCAGGAAGGCGCGGCGCTGCTGGCGGGCGCTGATGCAGGCGCTAACGCCGCCAGCCTGATCGCGACCGCGCTGTACGCTTGGCGTGCCGCCGCGCATAGCCCGCTGGCCGGGCGTTACGAGGTGCCGCTGCGGGTTGAGATTGATGAAACCGTTTATGCCATCGTCCTGAAACCGTTGGTGGATCAGGGTTTTAAGGCATCATGTGCCGGAGAGGCGCATGAATACTGGCTCTTGGGCCACTCGGGTAATGCGATTTCATTGCGCAGCGGCGGGAGCAGCGGTGCGGGCAGCGAGACGATTCACTTCGCCTTCAGTGAATCGCGTGACCCGCTGGCGGGTGAAGCGCAATGGCGTGGCCGCCGTTACGTGGTGCGTGACCTGACCCTGGTGGCGGCGCTGACTGCGGCGGCGGGCGCGGGCGATGCGG
>JANOYK010000107.1:0-2792 GCA_031428855.1 Burkholderiales bacterium
CTATTGCGCCAGTTGCGCACGTTCTCCACAAATTCGCGCCCGGCCCGCTTGAGTGCATGCCAGCGCTGCGGATGGCCCAGCAGATCCACAACACTGTCAGCAAGCGCTCCCGCGTCACCAGCCTTGAACAGCACGCCGGTCTTGCCGTGCTCGATCAACTCACGGTGCCCGCCCACATCAGAGGCCACGAACAGCCGTTGCTGGGCCATCGCTTCGAGCGGTTTTAACGGCGTGACCAGCTCGGTTAGGCGCATGGAATGGCGCGGATAGGCCAGCACGTCGACCGCGTCGTAGTAGCCCTGCACCTGGTGGTGAGGCACGCGCCCGGTGAAGATCACTTTGTCACCGACTCCCAATGCATGCGCCCGCGCCTTCAAGACCGTTTCCTGCGGCCCGCCGCCGACCAGCAATAGACACGCGTTCGGAAGACGCGACAGCACCTTTGGCAGCGCCTCAATCAATAAATCGAGGCCTTCATAGGCGTAAAAGGAACCGATAAAGCCGATCACTGTGCGCTCTTGCAAGCCAAGCTGCGCGCGCACGCTCGCATCCGGCGCGGCACCTGCATCAAACGCGGCGACATCGACAGCATTCGGAATCACTGTCACCTTACCAGCCCGGAGGCCACGCCCGGCGATGTCCGCTCGGAGCCCTTCGCAAATGGTGAACACGTGGTCTGCCTGACGCAAGGCGCGCGTCTCAAGCGCGCGCGTCAACCGATAGCGCAAACTGCCCTCGCGGGTGGTACCGTGGTCTACCGCCGCATCTTCCCAAAACGCGCGCACTTCGTACACCACCGGGATGCCGAGACGGCGGCCGACGGCAAGCGCCGGCAAGGCGTTGAGCACCGGCGAATGCGCGTGCAGCAAATCGGGCTTGATCTGTTTGACGACTTCTTCGATGCGCCGTTCCAGATCACGCATCATCGCGCGCTCACGCAGCAGCGGCACCCGTGTTTGCCAGCCGACGCGCAGCGGCGTGCGAAAGAAATGCAGGCCGTCAATTTCTTCGTCCGCTACGGTCCAAGCACCTTGTTTTGATGACGTTAAATGAAATGTTTCCCAGCCGCGCAAACGCTGCTCGCGCAACAGCGCCGCCGTGCGAAATGTATACCCGCTGTGCAGGGGAATCGAGTGATCCAGAATATGCAGTACGCGCATGGATGAACGCTTAGCGCTCTGACGGGTTGAACAAAGTGGCATAGCTCGCGGCCATGCCTGCTAGCGCATATCCGGCGACGATGCGCTCGCGCCCGCGGCGACCATGCTCCATGGCAACGGTCTGATCAGAATAGTAGTCCCAAAGCGCGTCTGCCAGCGCCTCATCGTCATCGGGATTGACCAATTTTCCGGTAACGCCCGCCTGTACCAGATCAGGCGTCCCGCCAACCGCTGTCGCGACTACCGGTAGCGCCGCCGACATCGCCTCTTGCAATGTGCATGACGTGCCTTCGGCAAGTGAGGGCAGAACGAAGCAATTTAATTGACGCAGGATAGCCGCCACGTCTTCGCGCGCACCCGGCATCCACGCTAAATCAGCGACACCGCCATTGGCGAGAATCGCTTCAATCTGAGAGCGCGCCGGCCCCTCCCCAACGATAAGCAAGCGCATGTCCTGTCTAGCGGCCGGATGGCGCGCCATCAACAGCACAAACGCGCGAGCCAGTGCAATCTGATTTTTGACGGTCTGCAACCGGCCCACCGTGCCAATAAGCCAGTGTTGGCCGCTTAAAAAGGGACACCCCGCGATCACCTCGCGGGTACCGCGCGAAGGGGAAAAGGCGTCCGTGTCCACACCATTGGGGATCAACCCAACCTTATCTGTGGCGATGCCCACCGGGCCGGTCAAGTAACGCCGCAAATCTTCCGATACCGCAACATATTGATTTACAAAGCACTTGTAGAGGCACCGGATCAGTTGATTCTTGCGGCTCGCACCTACCGGATCCGATGCATCCCAGCCGTGCTCTGCATGCACCCGCCTCGGCACGCCCGCCGCCCACGCCAGCGGTGTCACCTCCAGCGCAGCCAGATTGCAGGTATGCACGACATCCGGACGCCACGCACGCATCCACCGGTAAATGCGCGGATAGAGCGAGAAGGCATGGCCCGGCGGCTTGTGCAGCGAAATAAACTCAACATCAGCGCGTGTGACGCGCCGCCGGAAATCGGTCACCTCGGTCAGCGCCATGACAGCATGCTCGAAGCGGTCTGCCGGCAGACGGTTAATCAACTGCACAATGACATTTTCCAGCCCGCCAATGTCAAACCGGTAAACCACATGCAGGATGCGGCGGCGCGGCGGACTGGTGGCTGCGGTCATGGCGCGCGCACTCCCTGCGGCACGCCAGAAGATTCGGCATTGCGCAAAAACGCCTCAAACATGATGAGGGTCCACAATGGCGCGCTGAAATCACGTCCACCGCTCTGATGCGCATCCACCATCCCGCGCAGCACATCCGCATCAAAATAGCCGGTGCCAAGCAGGCGCTCACCCAACACCGCCGTGCGCATACGCTGCGCCAGCGGGCCGCGCAGCCAAGACGCCAGCGGGATCGAAAATCCCATTTTGGGGCGGTATAAGACCTCGCGCGGCAAGTGGCCCTCCAGCGCTTGCTTGAACAGCCATTTGCCTTCGCCACCGCGAATTTTCAGAGACGACGGCAGCGTCGCCGTCCACTCAATCAACTTGTGATCCATCAGCGGCTCGCGCACCTCCAGCGAGTGCGCCATGCTGGCACGGTCAACCTTGGTATTGATATCGCCCACCAGCCAGGTTTTGTAGTCAAGGTA
>JANOYK010000108.1:0-1733 GCA_031428855.1 Burkholderiales bacterium
CCAAATCCCTCGCCACACTCCGGCAAACCATCACATAGTCAAGATAAACCACCGGTGGAATGGTGAAATGCCAAGTAAGGTCGCCTGACATCGCGCCACGCCGCGCCAACTCGTCGGCGATGAAGGGGTGGATGTCATGCACGGTGTAGGCCTGTGTGGCGGTGGTTTGCATCCAATCGAAGCCTAGCGCTGCCATGCGCCGCTCCATTTCGCCGAGCACCCACTGTGCCTTGGCGCGCAGGCCGGTGGCTGATACATCGTTGCGGCGGATGATGTGGTCGTGATAGTTGGACATGCCCTCGGGACATTCACCGCTGCCGGCAACGACGAAGCTGGCGCGTGACGGGCTGTTGGCCGCAACTGGCACCGGCACGGTGTAGGTGAAAGCGTGGAACGATGGCGTGGCGGGCGGGTTGATTTCGGGGCAGACGTTGCTGCGCGCGACCGGATTCACGCCATCGCGAAAGATGTTCCATTCGATCAGCTTGCCGACATATTCTTTGTTGAAATCGGCGAAGCCTTGCTCGGTGAATGGCGCGGGTGAACGCAGCTCGCAGGCGCAGAATGCGGTGACGGGGCGTCCGATTGATTGCAGGTGCTTTTCAATCGCCTGGAAGCCTTGTGCGAGTTGCACTGGGCGGTAAAAGCGGGCGCGTTCCAGCGTGAAGCCTGGCAGTGGCGCGGCTGCGGCTGCGTAGGGGAACACGCCTTTGACGAAGCGATAGCCGCCGTCGGGAAATGGAAGCACTTCAGCCATGCTGTTCTCCTGCGACAGAGGGTTGGGTTGATGCGGGCATCCGGTGCGATGCGGTCGCAGCGCTGGTTGCGTGAAGGCCGCTGCGCGCCGATGTTACGCCGCGTTACGCGGCTCGCCCGCGCATCTTCTCAAACCACTTGCCCAGTATCCCGTTCGGCATGTAGATGATGAACAGAACCAGCATCAGGCCGTAGATGGTCGAATCGAGTGCGTTGATTTTGTTGCCAATGCCGACGCGCAGGCCTTCGGTGAGGAGCAGCGTGAACACTGCGCCGACTGTGGGGCCGAAGCGCACGAACATGCCGCCGGCGATGACGGCGAACACGATTTGCAGCGATACGCCGATGCCCGCTACTGTCTCGGGGTTGACGTATTGCTGATACTGGCCGAACAGTGCGCCGCCGAGGGCGGTGAGTGCCGCCGAGATCATCGTGATGGTTAATTTCGTGCGCGTGACGTTGACGCCGACACTGGCTGAGGCTTGCTCGTCGCTGCCAATCGCTTCCATCGCGTAGCGCATCATGCTGCGGTCGATGCGGTGCCAGACCCAGATGCCGAAGGCCCAGAACGCCAGAGCGATGTAGAAGAACACGCGTTTGTCGGCAAACTGCACCGCAGTGATGGACCAGGTGGTGCCGTCTGTGAGCACGTTGGTGGGCGTGATGCCGAGCGAGCCGCCGGTGGTGTCGCGCAGTGCGACGATCACCGAGCGCACCACTTCCGTGAGCGCGAGGGTAACCAGCGCAAAGTAATGGCCGGCGATGCCGAAGCGGAAGCACGGATAGCCGATCAGCACCGCCACCGCGACGGCGAGCACAATGCCGAGCGGAATGCCGAACCAGGGTGATAAGCCAAACAGATTCCACATCAGCACCACCACGTAGGCGCCGATGCCCATGAACGCGCCGTGGCCGAACGACACCAGGCCAAAGCGCCCCATCAGCGACCAGCTGGTGTAGATGAACGACCACAGCAG
>JANOYK010000109.1:0-3595 GCA_031428855.1 Burkholderiales bacterium
ATCGGCTGCTTCGGCGCGGCCGCCGCGTGCGCCGAGATTTTGCAACTCGATGCGCCGCGCTTTGCCCATGCGCTCGCCACGGTGGCCACGTTCTCGTCGGCCTTGCAGCAGGCGTTCCGCATGGATTCGATGTCCAAGCCACTGCACGCTGGGCGCGCGGCCGAGGCCGGCATCACGGCGGCGTTGGGCGCGGCTGATGGCGTGACTGGTTCGCTCGACGTGCTCGAAGGCAGCGCCGGTTACGGCAAGGCCCTGTCGCACGGCAATGCCGGGCCGGACTGGACGCACATCGCCGCCACGCTCGGCAAAGACTTTCATATCAACCGCATGACCTTCAAAAACCACGCCTGCTGCGGCCATTCGTTTGCAGCCATCGACGGCGCACTGGCGGTGAAGAAGGCGATGAACATCGCGGCTGACGAGATCGCGCGCATCCGCATCGGGGCGTATCGCGCCACTCTCGAAGTGGCCGGCTATGAAACGCCGCAAACGCCAGCCGAGGCACGCTTCTCAACCAAGTACACCGTCGCCACCGCCCTCACCCACGGCAACGTGCGCCTCGCGGCATTTGAGCCGCCGCGCATGGGCGATGCAAGCACGCGCAGCTTGATGACAAAAATCGAGATGGTGATCGACCCGGAACTCGATGCAACGTTCCCCAGGCAGCGTGCTGCGCGCGTCATGATTGAGACGGTTGACGGCCGCCGCATGGAGCATTTGCAGCCGACGCGCAAGGGTGACCCCGACGCACCGCTCACCGACACTGAGCTCGACGAGAAATACATGGAGTTGGCCACGCCGGTGCTGGGCACAGCGCGCGCGCAGCAGTTGCTCGGGCAGTTGTGGAAGCTCGAAGCGCAGACCGATCTCGCGGCCTTGTGCGGGCGGTGAGCGTGGCATCCACACAACCGGCGGCTGTTTCAGAGCGCGGCATCGCAACCGCATCCAGCGCAACAGCGCCACTCAATGCCGGCGCGGCGGCACCAGCGCGCAGTTCTCTCGCGCAAGCGCTGTTCGCACCGCGCACCGTCGCTCTGGTGGGCGCATCGGGCGATGCCACCAAAAACACTGCGCGTCCGCAACGCTATTTGAAAAAGCACGGTTACACCGGCACCATCGTGCCGATCAACCCCACGCGCGACGAGATTCTCGGTGCGCGCGCTTACCCCAGCATCGCCGCTGCCCACGCTGCGCTGGGCCCGATCGACCACGCCTACGTGATGGCCCCGGGCAACGCGGTCGAACAGGCGGTGGAAGATTGCGGTGCCTGCGGTGTGGCGGTAGTGTCGATTTTCAGTGATGGGTTCTCGGAGATCGGCCCCGAGGGCGTGGCGCGTCAGCAGCATCTGCGTGCGCGTGCGCGTACTCTTGGCGTGCGCCTGCTCGGCCCCAACAGCATGGGCGTGGTCGATATTCCGAACCACATCTCGATCACGGTCAACGCGATTTTGGAATCCGATGTGCTGCCATCCGGCAGTACCAGCGTGGTCTCGCAAAGCGGCACCATGCTCGGCACCTTGATGTCACGCGGCGCGGCGCGCGGCATCGGCTTTGCCAAATTGATTTCAGTCGGCAATGAGGCCGACCTGGGCATTGGCGAATTGGTCGAGTTGCTGGTGGACGATGCCGATACGCGCGTCATAGCCCTGTTTCTCGAAACCATCCGCGATGCACCGCGCCTCGCCGCAGCCGCGCGCCGCGCGCAGGCGGCCGGCAAACCGGTGGTGGCATTCAAGCTCGGGCGCTCCAGCCTGGGCGAGGCAATGGCCAAGTCACACACCGGCGCAATGGCCGGCACCGACGCCGCGATTGACGCGTGGATGCGCGACTGCGGCATCGTGCGGGTCGAGATGCTCGAAACCCTGATCGAGATCGCGCCGCTGCTGGCGGGGCGCGCGCCAGTCCAGCTCACGCGCAAACCGCGCGTCGCGGTGGTCACCACCACCGGTGGCGGCGCGGCCAGTGTGGTGGATCGATTGGGCGTGCTCGGCATGGAAGCGATGCAGGCGTCGCCAACGTTGCAACAAGAACTGGCCGGGCATGGCGTGCGCGTATCCGATTCGCCCATCGTCGATTTGACGATGGCCAGCTCGGCAGCGCGCTATCGCGCGGTACTGGCCTCGCTGCTGGCATCGGATGATTGCGATGCCGTGCTGGCGGTGGTCGGCTCGTCGGCGCAGTTTCATCCCGAGTTTGCGGTCAAGCCGATTCTTGACACACCGTGGAGTGCCAAGCCGCTGGCGGTATTTCTCACGCCGCACGCGGAACAATCGCTCACGCTGCTGGCTGAAAAAAACATCGCGGCGTTTCGCACGCCCGAGGCGTGTGCGGATGCGCTGGCGGCCTTTTTCAAATGGAGTGTTCCGCGAAAACCCTTGGTGGGAGCGGTTCTTGACGCCATCACCCTGCCCGCCCGCACCCAGCTTGACGAAGCCGATGCCCTCGCCCTGTTCGCAGCGCTGGGGGTGCCGGTGGTGGCCTCTGCCGTTGCCACTGCGCCTGCGTTTGAACACGATGTGCCCTACCCGCTCGCCGTCAAGGTGCGCTCGGCCGACATCCCCCACAAGACCGATGCCGGCGGCGTCCTGCTTGGCATCGGCAGCCGCGTCGAATTCCGCCAGCGCGTGCCGGCCATGCTCTCCGCCGTCGCGCGCGCCCACCCGGCAGTCCAGATTGACGGCGTGCTGGTACAGCGCATGGAAGCAGGTCTGGCTGAGGTGATCGTGGGCTTCCGTCATGACCCGCTGGTCGGGCCGGTTGTCGTCGCCGGCATCGGCGGTGTGCTCGCCGAGATTTACCAAGACATCGCGCTGCGCATGGCCCCGGTGAGTGAGGACGAAGCGGCAGCGATGATCGAAGAAGTCAAAGGCCTCGCGGTGATTCGCGGTTACCGCAATCTGCCGCGCGGCGATGTGGCGGCGCTGGCGCGCGCGATTGCAGCGTTCTCGCAACTGGCACTGCTGCCGGGCCAGCCCATCGCCGAGGCCGAGATCAATCCGTTGATCGTCAAGGAAGACGGCGTGGTCGCAGTCGATGGCCTGGTGATTTTGCAGAAGGTGTGATGCTGACGATGACCGCTCACGCAGGGCTGCATCGGCGCGTCACCAGCGCGCTGATCGCGCTGGTGGCCGCACTGCCGGTCTGGTGCGCCCTGCCTGTCACTGCGCAAGACGCGCGCTACCCTGCCAAAGCCATCCGTCTGCTGGTGGGCTATCCGCCCGGTGGTGCCACCGACATCGTTGCGCGCACGCTGGCCAGCAAATTGCAAGAGTCGCTCGGCCAGCCGGTGATCGTCGAAAACAAATCCGGCGCCACCAGCAACATCGCCTCCGAGATGCTCGCCAAGAGCGCACCAGACGGTTACACGCTTTTGCTCGGCACCATCGCCAACGCCACCAACATGTCGATGTACCGGAACCTGAACTAACGCTGGTAATAACTTCATCAGGAAAGATAGTTGGTTATACTATGGGTAATGATATGAGCAGCAGGAGCATTGAAGGTGAAAATCCTTTATACCTGCCGCAGGCAAAAGTTTACGATAAGGCTGCAGGCATAGGCCCTTGCATCCTCGTAACAGAAAACGGCATTCCTT
>JANOYK010000110.1:0-13329 GCA_031428855.1 Burkholderiales bacterium
TGACCACGGCTGTTCCGCGCGTGGCAGGCCGCGATCAGCCGGCTTCGGCGAAATCAATCTGCCGCCACGTGCGGCTGGCTCGTCGATCATGCCGGGCAATTGCAGTTGAACGCCTTCGAGCCGATCATGTTCTGGAGTCTCGCCAAGAGCATTACGCATCTCACGGCAGGTAAAATCGCCCCATGACGCATCTCCGAGCCGGACGCAGACGCAGCGGACGCCATTCTGTTACCACCCTGGTGCTTTTTGCGTCCATACTGGCACCCGCGCTGTGTGCCGCGCAGTCCACCGACCCGGTCAACAAGGACTGGACCGGCTACGCTGGCATCGGCCCGATTGCCTTCCCCAAATACACCGGCGGCAAAGGCACCGAGACCTTTCTGGCGCCGCTGCTGATGTTCGACTACAAAGAGACGGTGTACGTTGACCTGGTGCGCGCTGGCGTGCGCCTGTGGTCGAGTGCCGACAAGAAAATGGCACTGGGCTTCGCAGCCGAACCGCGTTTTGGCTTCAAGGCCGGTGACGGTGCGCGCCTCACCGGCATGGCGTCGCGGCGCGACAGCATCGAGGCCGGGCCGAGCTTGGAGTGGGAAACGCCTTACGTGAGTCTGAACCTGGCGTGGTTTGCCGATGTGACGGGCGCGAGCAAAGGCGCGTCATTGCGTGCATCGGCCTACAAGCAGTTCGTCAATACGTCGGGTTGGGACGTCGGCGCCTATGTCTCGGCGGAGCGCGCCAATGCCAAGGTGGTGAACTATTACTTTGGCGTGCCGGCCAGTGAGGTCACTGCCGCGCGTGCGCTCTACGCACCGGGTGCGGCGACGCAGTTAAGCGTGGGGCTATCGGCAGCGTGGAAATTTACGCCGCGCTACTCGCTGCTGATGGGCGTGCAACAGGCGCGCTTGGGCAGTGCCGCAGTGAACAGTCCGATTGTCGAGACGCGCAACGCGCCGGTGGCTTACATCGGCCTGGGCTGGAATCTCTGACCATCTGGCTTGGGCGCCTGACTGCGGCGGGTCATCGCAACGTGATGATGACCGCAGCCGTCGAACCAGACCGCTGACGCACCAGCCACCGGGCGCGCCAACGCCGGGCACCGCAAATGGGCGTGACACGACACGCGGACGTCACAAACGGACGTCACAAGCGGACGTCACAAGCGGACGTCAACCAAGAGTGTGGGCGAGAGCTTGACGCCGGCGCAGGCGTTGAACATTTCAGCAGCCAGGTGCTGCGGGCTGCCGACGCCGCCGGAGGAATAGGTGACGCGGTCCGGCTCCTTGCGCGTGCCCATGGCATTGGTGACATAGCGCACCGCGATGTCGGAAGCACTGCCCGCTTGCAGTGGCAGCCTGACGGCAATCGGATTGGTGAACCCAAACTTTTGCGCCCACGCGAGGGAGGGCTGGCGAACATCGCCGCTCAGTCGAGTTTAAGGCCGATCGCCTTGACGATTTTGGTGTAGCGCGCGCTTTCGTCGGCAATCAATTTGGCAAATTGTTCCGGCGTATTGCCCAAGGCATCGGCGCCGTTGCGTTCCATGGCTTGCTTGAAATCTGCGGTAGGCACGATGGCCGCCAACTCCTTGTGCAGACGGTCGATCACGGGTTTCGGGGTGCCGGCCGGTGCGAGCACGCCCAGCCACAGGGCAGCTTCAAAGCCCGGGTAGCCCAGTTCGGCCACCGTGGGTACGTCAGGCAAGGCCGGTGAGCGCACGCTGGTGCCCACTGCGAGCGGGCGCAGCTTGCCGGCCCTGGTGTGTTGCAACAGGGCGGGCATGGAGCCGAACACGGCCTGCACTTCGTTGGCGAGCAGGGCGATGTCGGCGGGGCCATTGCCCTTGTAGGGGATGTGCTGCAGGTTGATCTGTGCCGCGTCCTTCAACATTTCCATCGCCAGGTGCGTGGTCGAGCCATTGCCGGCCGAGGCGTAGTTCATCTTGCCCGGCATGGTCTTGGCGAGCGCGGCAAACTCTTTGAGATCGTTGGCCTTGACCTGCGAATTGACCACCAGCAAGTAGGGTGTGATTGCCACCAGCGAAACGGGCGCGAAGTCTTTCGACGGGTGATAGCTGAGCTTCGCGTAGGCACCCGCCGCAACGGCGTGGGTGCTGGTGGTGCCGATGGTCAACGTGTAGCCATCGGGCGCGGCCTTGGCCGCGGCGTCGGTCCCAATGGTGCCGCCGGCACCGCCACGGTTGTCCACAACGACTGACTGGCCCAGCCGCTCCGACAGCTTTTGGGCAACCACACGCCCGACAATATCAGTCGAGCCGCCCGCCGGGAACGGGACGATCAGGCGCACCGGTTTGTTGGGATAGTCCGCTTGCGCCAGCAGGGTGGCGGGCGCGCAGAGCAACGCAGCGCATAGCGCTGCGAGGCATGGCTGGATGGAGCGGCGAATGGATTGTTTCATCGAGTGCCTCCGTACAAGTGACACGGCATGGCCGCAGCGCGCAGCCATGCCGCCGTACAACCTATGCTGCGCGGTAAGTGACCTTCAGATCGCCCACACCGTCGCAATGGCCTTCAAGCGTGTCGCCAGCCTTGCACCGGCCGACACCGGCTGGTGTGCCGTTCATGATGATGTCGCCGGGGGCGAGTTCGACGAAGGTCGAGAGATAGGCGATTGCTTCATCGATCTGCCAAATCTGCTGATTGAGGTCGCCCTTTTGTTTGACTTCACCGTTGACCTTGAGCCAGATCGCGCCGGCTTTGGGGTGGCCGATTTTGGCGGCGGGCTGCACGGCGGTGATGGGGCAAGACTGGTCGAACGACTTGCCCATTTCCCACGGGCGCTGCAATTTTTTGGCGTCGCTTTGCAGGTCGCGGCGGGTCATGTCGAGGCCGAGAGCGTAGCCATACACATGGTCAAGCGCCTTGTCCTGAGGAATGTTGCGGCCACCCTTGCCGATGCAGATCACCAGCTCGATTTCGTGGTGCAGATCTTTGGTTTGCGCCGGGTAGGCAATGGTGCTGCCCGAGGGCACAACGGCGTCGGCCGGTTTGGCGAAGAAGAAGGGCGGTTCGCGGTTCGGGTCATGGCCCATTTCGCGTGCGTGGTCGGCGTAGTTGCGGCCGACGCACCAGATGCGGCGCACTGGAAAGGTGGCATCGAAGCCAACCACGGCGATGGCGGCTTGTTGCGGGGCGGGGATGACGTACTGCATGGTTTCTCCTGAATCGGGATGAAAGAAAGAGGTCGCTGAGGGGGAACTGAGGGGGGAACTGAGGGACAACGGCGGGGTAACTGAAAATGGGCAGGTGTGATATTACGCAGAAGGGGGCGGGCGGTGATTGCGCCGCGTCAGATGCAACCCAGCGGCTGGCGGCGGTGCGCCCGCTATTTTGTGGCTTCGCCGCCTTCAACGATGACGTTTTCCACCACGCCGGCACCGTTGCGGCGGAACGCGGCGGCCTCGCGGTATTCGGGTGACTCAAAGCATTTGACGCCGGCTTCGAGTGAATCAAACTCGATGACGATGAAGCGGTGAAACATCTCCGGCCCTTCCATGATCTGGTATTTGCCGCCGCGCACGATCACCTTGCCGCCGTATTGTTTGAGAATGCCGGGCACACGGTCGGTATATTTTTTGTACTCGACCGGGTCACTGATTTGGGCGCGGGCGATCCAGTAGGCGGGCATGAAGAACTCCTTGAGAGTGGAAGAGGGAAGATTGAAGCGGAAAGATGGCAACCAGATAGTCCGTTGAAACGTCTCCCGGCAGAATTGAGAAATATCAATAACCGTCAAAAATAATCCTATTTACAGAAGGTGAACATTTGTAAAGATCAGCCCTGCAAGTGACAAAAGTCCGTATTTTTGAAAAAGTGATTTGCATTTCTGATATTTCACAGATAGCATGATGGTGTGATGAATCCACCAGCCCTTTCTGTCAAGGCGGCGCAAAAAGCGCCGGCCGCAGCGCTGATGCGTGACGATGTGTACGAGCGCATCCGTGCCGGCATTCTGTCGTGTGCGCTCAAGCCCGGCTCGCTGGTGCAGGAGAACGATCTGGCGCTGCGCTATGAGGTGAGCAAATCACCGGTGCGCGATGCGCTGCTGCGCCTGCAGGAGCAGGGGTTGGTCGATGTGCTGCCGCGCAAGGGTTACCGCATCAAGCCGGTGTCGGTGGCCGATGCTGCCGACATGTATGAAATGCGCGCCCTGTTTGAGCGCGCCTGCATTACACGCGCTATCGAGCATGCGTCCG
Source organism: Burkholderiales bacterium (assembly GCA_031428855.1). GTDB lineage: Bacteria > Pseudomonadota > Gammaproteobacteria > Burkholderiales > JAEUOS01 > CANJDH01. Next base: position 4,214 of record JANOYK010000110.1, read on the forward strand.
ATCAGGTGTTGCGCCGGCTGGACCGCTTCCGCCGCAGTGGCAAGACGCCGGATCTGCCATCGTGGATCACCTACAACCGCGCATTTCACATTGCTGTGGCCGCGGCGGCCGGCAATGCACGCATGACCCGCGCCGCGCGCGACATCATCGAAGAATTCGACCGCATCACCTACATGAGCATGCCCCATTTTGTTCTGGACAATCTGCCGGCCCTGGTAGACGAGCACGCGCAGCTGATCGACGCCATGCAGCGGCGCGACAAGCGCGCCGCGCTGGCGGCGGCACGCGGCCATGTTGATGATGCGCGCAGCCGTCTGACCGATACCCTGTCTACTCTGGCGGTGGTGCCGTAGCGGCTGGTTCGGCTGGTGCATCACTGTTTTTGTTGTTGTATACCTGTCGCATGTTTTCCCTCTCACCTTAAAGGATGATCCAATGAAAGCCAAAGCAGTCCGTGTCTACGCCCCCGGCGGCCCCGAGGTTGTCAAAATCGAAGCGGTCGATGTGGCCGATCCTGGCGCAGGCGAAGTGCTGATCCGCCATACCGCGATTGGTTTTAATTTTCAGGACATCTACACGCGCGGCGGTTTTTACCCGGCACCGATGCCAACCGGTCTCGGCACTGAGGCGGCCGGCGTGGTTGAAAAAGTGGGTGCGGGCGTGACCGCCTTTAAACCCGGTGACCGGGTCTGCTATGCCAGCGGTCCGGTGCTGGGCGCGTGCGCCAGCCATCGCCTGTTTGCGGCAGACCGTCTGCTCAAAACGCCGGACGGTATTTCGGACGAACAAGCCGCCGCGATTTTGCTCAAGGGCATGACGGTCGAGTATCTGATGCAGCGCTGCTACCCGGTCAAAGCAGGGGAGTTTGTGTTGATGCACGCCGCTGCAGGCGGTGTCGGCCTGCTGGCGGGGCAGTGGGGCAAGCATTTGGGCGCGAAGATGATCGGCGTGGCCGGCGGTGCCGCCAAGGTCAAACTGGCGCTGGCCAATGGCTACGCCTATTGCATCGACCGCAACACCGAAGATGTAGCCGCGCGCGTCAAACAAATCACCGGCGGCGCAGGTGTGCCGGTGGTGTACGACTCGGTCGGCAAAGACTCGTTCGACGCGTCGCTTAACAGCCTCGCGCCGCGCGGATTTTTTGTCTCGTTCGGCACCACCACCGGCGCGCCGCCGCCGATTGCCGCCGGCACGCTGCAAAAAATGGGATCGCTCTATTTCACCCGCCCAACCCTGGTGACTTATACCGCCAAGAACGAAGACCTGCGCGCCTCCAGCAAAGCGGTGTTTGATTTGCTTGCCAGCGGCGCGCTCACCGTGTCGATCAACCAGCGCTATGCGCTTGACGACATCGCCAAGGCCCATGCCGATCTCGAAGCCGGGCGCACCACCGGCTCGACAATCATCGTTCCATGACCCCGCCTTACTACCAGGAATTGCCACCATGCCACTGGCCCATATTGAGCACTATCTGATCGCCGCTGACGACATGGAGGCGACCAAAAACTGGTATTGCAGCGTGCTCGGCATGCAAGCGGGTTGGCACCCGGAGTTCAACTTTCCGGTGTACTGGCTCTATCTGGATGGCAAGGACGTGGTGCATATCAGCCAGAGCGCCAAAAACGCCACCGATAACCAGAAAACCTATCTTGGCCGCACCTCGCAAAACACCGGTGCCGGCACCGGCGCAATTGACCATATCGCGTTTCGCGCCACCGGCTTGACCGACACGATGGCGCATCTGAAGCACCTCAACATCGATTTCAAAGAGCGCCGCGCCAACGGCCAAGCCTTGTATCAATTGTTCATGTTCGATCCGAACGGCATCAAGGTCGAATTGAATTTTGATGCAGTCGAGACCGCAGGTGTCGAGCCGGAAGTCAACGCCGCGAGCTTTGTCAAACAGTCCTGAATCCAAAATTCTGAACCATGAACCGGCGCGGCCCATCGCTGCCGGTTCGCACGCAACCCCACGCAACCCCACGCAACCCCACGCAACCCCACGCAACCCCGCTCAACCCCGCTCAATACTCATCTGACTCAACGGAGAAACGCGATGTATGTAGCAAACGCAAAACGTCTCACCCTCGCAGGCGCAGAAAAAATGGTGGAAACCGCCATCGCCGGGGCAACCAAAGAAGGCCTCGCCATCAGCGTGGTGGTGGCCGACAGCGGCGGCAATCTGCTGCTGGCCAAACGCATGGACGGCGGCCGCTTTCACACGATTCATTCATCGACCACCAAGGCGGTGACGGCGGCGTCGAACAAGCGGCCCACGACATCCAAAGGCGCGGTCGCGCAAGACCTCGACACCTCGCACGCCATCGGCCTCGCACTCGCGGCTGGCCCGGAGCGCTGGACGGCGATGGAAGGCGGCATGCCGGTGATCGTCGATGGCGAATGCATCGGCGGCATTGGCGTCTCGGGTGGCAACTGGAGCGCCGATGCGGCGCTGGCGCAAGCGGCGGTCGAATCGATTGGCGCGTCGGTGCAGATTGAGGCGAAAAAATAATCATGTCATTTACACCAATCAACGTCGCCTGTCTCGGTATGGGCTGGTGGTCTGATGTGCTGGCCGATGCGATGAAGCGTTCGGATAAATTCAACATCCGCTCCTGCTACACCCGCTCGGACGAAAAGCGCGCCGCCTTTGCCAAGAAATATGACTGCACCGCAGCAGCGAGCTATGAAGCGATTCTGGCCGATAAGTCCATCGACGCCATCATCAACACCACCCCCAACAACGTGCATCTGGAAACCACCCGGCAAGCTGCAGCCGCGGGCAAGCACGTGTTTCTCGACAAGCCGATTGCCAACACGCTGGCCGAAGGCCGCGCCATCACCGAGGCCTGCGCCAAGGCCGGCGTGGTGCTGGCACTCGGCTACCAGCGCCGCCGCGAGAGCCAGTTTCGCTGGATCAAAAAGCAGATTGATGATGGCGTGTTCGGCAGGCTCGTCAATGCTGAAGCCAACATCAGCCGTGACCGCCTGGGCAAGATTGATCTGAACTCCTGGCGCTATCAGGCAGCCGGCATGCCGGGCGGTGTGATGCTGCAAATCGGCGTGCATTATGTCGATGTGCTCGAATACCTGATGGGGCCGATTACCGCAGTGAGCGGCCAGCTTGCGCAACTGGTGCTGCCGGGCGACAACCCGGACGTGGCGTCACTGCTGCTGCAACATGAAAACGGCGCGCTCTCCACCGTCAACGCCAGCTACGCCTCGGCGTCAGAAAATTATGTGATGAACATTTACGGCAAGGACGCGTCGGCCTATTACGATTTGCACGGCGGTTTGCGCTTCATCAAGCGCGGCACCGAAAAAGCTGAAGTGGTGCCGTTCACCAAGAACGACACCTTCGTCGATGAGCTCGACGAATTCGCCGCTGCTGTGCGCGGCGATGGCGTGCCGGAGACCGGCGGTGCCTATGCGACCCGTTCGCTCGGGGTGATCCGCGCTGGTATTATTTCTGCGCGTGAGGGCCGCCGGGTGCAATTGGCCGAAGTGCTGGCTGATCCGGACGCGTGAACCTGATGACTGTGGAACCTGCGTATGTTGAAACCATTTAACCAATTACCGGCCTTGCGCCGCACCGATCGATTGTGGCTGCGGCGTCTGCTGCCGTTGCTCGCCGCAGGCATGGCGTTGACCAACTGGTGCGCGCAAGCGCAAACACCGGCACCGGCTCCCACGCAAGCCCCGGTGCCGGCTCCCACGCAAGCCCCATTGGCCGACGGCCGCGCACTCGACCTGGTCGTCATCTTTCCCGCTGGCGCCTCCGCTGATGTCAGCGCGCGCATCCTCGCCGACGGCATCTCCAAGCATCTCAATCAAACGGTGACGGTGAGCAACCGGCCCGGCGGCGGCGGCGCAGTCGGCTACAAGTACGTTGCCGCCGCGCGCAATGATGGCCGCACCATGGTGTGGAATTCGAACTCGATTTCGACCACCCATTACAGCGGCGTGATGGACATTGACTACACCGCGTTTGAAGCGGTGGCGCGCGTCACCATCGAAATTCCGGTGGTGGTGGTGCAGGCATCGTCACCGTGGAAAAATTTGAACGAGATGCTCGACTACGCGCGGGTGAACCCGGGCATGCTCAAGGTCGGCAACTCGGGCACCGGCAGCCACACCCACATGGCCTCGGCGGCGCTGTTTGATGCGGCTGGTGCCAAGGTGCTGGAGGTGCCGTTCAGCGCGTCGCAAGTGGTGCCTAGTTTGTTGGGCGGGCACGTGGATGCACTGGTGCAGTTGCCCGGCGCAGTGGTGCCGCATGTCAAGAGCGGCGCGTTGCGCGTGCTCGGTGTGCTGGGATCCAAACGGGAGCCGGTGTTCCCGGCGGTGCCGACCGCGCGTGAAACCGGGCTGGTGATGTTGCCGGTCGATTTATGGCGCGGCGTCGGTGTGCCCAAGGGCACCCCCAAAGCGGTGATCGCACGGCTCGAAAAAGCGGTAGAGGCATCGTTGCGCCGTCCTGAATTTATCAGCGCGGGCGAAAAATTCGGATTCATTCCGGCCTTTTTGCCGTCGGCTGAATTTGCCAAGCTGATCGCCCGTGACGACGAAATCATGGCGCGCCAGATGAAAGAGTTGGGGCTGGCCAAACAGCGCCAATAGCTGCCGGCGGGTTTGGTTGTATTCAATCAATCGGGCTGAGCGCCGCTCCAGTCAACGGTTTTAGCGAAACCATTCGATACCATCCTCTGTCATCCTGATCGATCCGTTCATGTTTCGCGTCAAGGCTACCTTTCAGGATGAAACGGCCAAGATCGTTGAGCAGATCGCCTCGCTGGGCACCACCAGCTTTGGCGTCGTGTATCAGGACGATGGCTTGGGCAAAGACGGTTTGAAAGGCGTGCTGGCGGCGCTGGCGGCGCGCCAGATCAAGCCGGTGGCAGTGAGCGCATATGAGCGCAACACGGTCAAGGTCGAGCAATCGGTGGCCGACATGCTCAAGGCCAATCCGCAGGCGATTGTCCTCGCTGGCGTGGTCGCACCGACGGCGGCATTTGTGAAGCAATACCGCAGCGGCGGCGGACGCGCGCAGTTAATCAGCATCTCGACCATCGATGTGGATCTGGTGGTCAAACAGGCTGGCCTCGACGCGGCGCGCGGGTTTTCGGTGGCGCAGGTAATGCCGCAGGCCGAAACCTCGTTCCTGCCGATTGCGCGTGAAATGCGTGATCTGGCCAAAAAGGCCAACGCCGCGCCGGGTGCCGTCAATCCCACGTCATTCGAAGGCTATCTTGCCGCGACCGTGTTTGTGGAAGGCCTGCGCCGGGCCGGTGCCAACCCCACGCGCGAAAGCTTGCTGCGCGGACTGGAGGGGCTGACCAATTTTGATGCGGGCGGTTTCCGCGTCTCGTTTGGACCGGGCAAGCACGACGGCTCAACCTACGTAGAACTTGGTGTGGTGGACGGGCGCGGCAAGTTGATTCAGTAAGAGTAAGGGCGCGTTTCAGTGCGCGTGCCAGTATCGTGCGCGCTGCGCGCGCCACGCCACAGTCTCGATGCCGGCGGTGCCGAAGCGCAGCGTCACCGCGCCGGCTGCATCGGTGCGCAACAGCTGCGCGCCGGTGTCGCGATAACGCTCCAGCACCTCCGGTGCCGGGTGGCGAAAGCGGTTGCGGTAGCCCACCGGCACCACAATGGTGGCCGGTTTCACCGCTTGCAACAACGCTGCGGTAGAGGACGTTTTGCTGCCGTGATGCGGCGCAATCATCACGGTGCTTGCCAAGGGTGCGCCGCTGGTCACCAGCATACTCTCCACATCGGCTTCGATATCGGCAGTTAACAGGGCGCTGCGCCCGTGCGCGCTAACGCGCAGCACGCAGCTCATCGCGTTATCCCGCCTGGGTGCTTTGCCCGCTGCGCCGTAATCGGTTGCACGCGGGTGCAACACCTCAAACCGCACGCCATCCCAATCCCAGCGCTGCCCGGTCGCGCAGCTACGCGCATCAGCGGCCGCCAGCCGCACCGGATGCGCTGGCCCGAGCGAACTCGACACCCACCCAGTGGGGACGGTGCGCAGCACCGACAGCGCGCCGCCGAAATGGTCAATGTCATCGTGGGTAATCATCATGCCGTCGAGGCGGTTCACCCCCTCGCCACGCAAAAACGGCACCACCACGCGGTTGCCGCTGTCGGCATCGGGTGAATAGCGCGGCCCGCTGTCGTAGAGCAATGTGTGTTCGCGTGTGCGCGCCACTATGGCCAGCCCCTGCCCGACATCGAGCACCGTCAGCCACAAATCGCCCGCTGCCGGTTTGGGCGCGGGCAAAAACACCAACGGCATCATCCACACCGCACCTTGCACGCGCCATGCCAGCGGCCACGGAATCAAACACCAGCAGGCCCCGGCAACGGCCAGCAGAATCGCCCACAGCGGCGGCTCGGCGCGTTGCCACACGGCCCACTCAAAACCGTTGAGCCATTCGAGATACTCCATCAGCCATTGGGTGACCCAGTGCGCCAGCGTGGCGACCGCATCAAACGGCAACACCGCAGCGGCGAGTGCCAGCGGCGTGACGATGAAGCTGACCACCGGGATCGCCAGTGCATTGGCCAGCGGCCCGGCCAGCGACACCTGGCCGAACAGGGCGATGGTGAGCGGCGTGAGGCCGAGTGTGATGGCAAGCTGTGCGCGCATCGCGACACCGAGCCAGCGCAGATTGAGGCTGCGCGCTGCGCTGCCGGCCGTCCCGCCGCCGGCAGTGCTGCTTGCATCAGCCGCGCTGCGCACATGGCGCGTATTGCCCGCCAGCAACAGCAGCGCCACCGCGCCAAACGACAGCCAAAACCCCGCCGCCAGCGGTGCCCACGGATCGAGCAGGCAGACGATCCCCAGCGCAATCGCCAGCACGCGTGAGCCCGACCCAAACCAGCCGCGCCACAGCGCCCACGCCGCGACCCCCAGCATATAGAGCGTGCGCTGGGCCGGCACGCCCCAGCCGGCCAGCAGGCAATAGAGCAGGGCGGTGATGGCCCCCGCCGCAGCGGCCGCTTTGGCAGCGGGCAGCCACAGCGTCAAAGCTTCCGAGCGCCGCCACAGCAGCCATACCAGCCACGCCGCCAGACTCGCAATCATCGTCACATGCAATCCTGAGATGCTCATCAAATGGCTCACACCGGTGCGCGCAAACAACTCCCAGTCGCTGCTGTCGATTGCGCGCTGGTCGCCGACCGCGAGTGCGACGATCACGCCGGCGTAGGGCGCGTCCGGCATGGCCGCGAGCAAGCGCGCGCGGATGATCTCGCGGGTGCGATCCACCGCCGTGCCAAGCGACCACACGAACGGCTCCAGCCGCAGGTTGACCGCACCCGGCGCGCCTGCGCGCTTGGCCGCGCCAGGACGCACATAGCCGGTAGCGCGGATGCCGCGCTCCAACAGCCACGCCTCGTAATCAAACCCGTGCGGGTTGGCATTGCCGTGCGGCTTGCGCAAGCGCAGGTTAAGCCGCCAGCGCTCGCCCGCACGCACCTGCGCCACATCCTGCATTTCCCCCGCGCCATAGCCGCCGTACCACGACAGCAGCAAACGGCGCGGCACCACTGCGCCCGGCGTCAGCCGGGTCTCGGTCTCAAACTCAAAGCGCACGCCGCGCTCGAACGGCTGCGGCAGTGACGCGATCACGCCGATGACCTCAATGTCGCGGCCTTCCCATTCGGCCGGCAACTCTTCCGCCAGCCGCCAATGCGCAAAACCGGCAGCCCAGACAAAACCAAGCGCCAGCGCCGCTCCGGCCCAGCCCAGCCGACGCAGGAGCGCGCTGGCACGCGAAAACTTTGCTCCGCTCCACATCAGCAGCAACCCGCCAACCGCCGCCGCAGTCAGCGCCACCGCACCGGGCAACGCGGCTTGCATTTGCAACAGCGAGCAGCCAAGGGCGAAGCAGATCAGGACCAGACGCATCGAAAGATTCTAAGGGCTGCGGCACGCGGATGACGTGCCGCGTTGTAAGCGTGGTCTAAACCGTCAAATCTTTCCGCTACACTTCGGTTCATGATTCCGCGCTTTTTCGCCCGCCTAACCTTGGTCTCGCTGGTGCTTGCGCTCGCGTATTGGCCGGCCGGCTGCAGCGACGCCTGGAACAACCCCTACTCCGCGCTGGAGACTGCAGCCGCGAATACGCTCTACACCTCGTTCACCGAGCGCCCCAAGCATCTTGACCCGGCGCAGTCGTATACGTCGGATGAAGCTGAATTCACTGCGCAGGTGTACCAGCCGCCGTTTCAGTATCACTACTTGAAGCGGCCCTACGAGTTGATTCCCGATGCGGCGGTGGCGCTGCCCAAGCCACGCTACCTGGACCAGGCCGGGCGTGAACTGCCGGCCGATGCGGCGGTGGCCGACATCGCCTCGACGGTGTATGAAATCCGCATCAAGCCGGGCATCCGGTTTGCGCCGCATCCTTCGTTCGTTGCGGCCAACCGCAGTTTGGCGCGTGAGGCGATTGCCGGTAAATACAGGCTGGCCGATTTTGAAGGTGCGGACTCGCGCGAGTTGACGGCGGCTGACTACGTTTACGAGATCAAGCGTCTGGCGCACCCGCGTGTGAACTCGCCGATCTTCGGCCACATGGCTGATTACATCGTGGGCTTGAAGGGATACGGCGAGATCTTGAAAACCGAAGTCAAGAAACTGAATGGTGAACCAGCCAAGCCGGGCGGCAAAGACGCAGGCCAGAGTGATGCCAAGGGGGGCAGCGGAAAGTCGAACGGCGGCAATGGCACCTGGCTTGACCTGCGCAAGTTCGACATCAGCGGCGTGAAGGTGATCGATGCCCACACCTACAGCGTGACCGTGAAGGGCAAGTATCCGCAGTTTCTCTATTGGATGGCGATGCCGTTTTTTGCGCCGATTACATGGGAGGCGGATCAGTTTTATTCGCAGGCCGGCATGGCCGAGAAAAATTTTTCGCTCGACTGGTACCCGGTCGGCACCGGCGCTTACATGCTGACCGAGAACAATCCGAACGCGCGCATGGTGCTGACGCGCAATCCGCACTTTCGCGGCGAGCCGTATCCGTCCGAGGGGGAGCCAGGTGACAAGGAGGCGGGCCTCTTGGCCGATGCCGGCAAGACCATGCCGTTTGTGGATCGCGTGGTGTTTG
>JANOYK010000111.1:0-3487 GCA_031428855.1 Burkholderiales bacterium
GGATCGAGGCAATCGCGCCGCCGAACAGCGCGCCCCAGTAAATGCATGAGAGCAGAATGATGGCGGACACCTGCCCGCCCGGCTGCTGCGCCATGCCGAACGTGAGCGGCACCAGAATCGCAATCGCATTGGCACCGCCCAGACCGGGCAGCACCCCGACCAGCACCCCGAGGATGATACCGGCGAACATGAGCGCGATATTGAACCAGGTCAGGGCAATCGCAAACCCGCCCATCAGGGATTGAAGTTCTTCCATCATCCCCCCTTAATTGAGACCAAGCAGGGCTTCGAGCGGCCCCTTGATGAGCGGCACCTTGAACCACAGGTCGAACAGCGCGAAAAATCCTGCGCTGGTGGCCATTGCCACGGCGGCGGACTTGGCCCACGAATACGAGCCGATCCAGCGCATGAAAAATGCAATGTAGAAGGCACCCGCGACATAAATGCCGAGAAGGCCGATAGCGCCTACGAAGACGAACATCGGCAGCAAGACCCGCAGCACATCGCGCAGCTGCGCCCGCGAGACGAAACTGCCGGCCGCGCGGTCACGCGCCGCCAGCACGGCGTTCACCATCGACGCAATGCAAATAATCAGGCCAATATAAAACGGAAAATAGCCGGCCTTCGGGCCTTCATCACCCCAGCCGGTGCCGAGACGCACGCTGTCAACGATCACCAGCACCCCGAGGGAAAAGGTGATGGCGGCGACCGCCAGTTCGATGGTGCGGTTCGATACCGCGCTCGGGGAGTCCGGCGCGCCGGGCTCCTGATTCGATTCAGACATGGCGGCGGTGCCCCTTACTTGGCAATAAAGCCGGCGTCACGCATCAGGAACAGATGACGCGCTTCTTCCTTGCCAACCCAGTCAAAATATTCCTTGCCGGTCAGCGCGGTGGTGTTGAACGCGCCCTTTTCGATGAAGTCTTTCCAGTCCTGCGTCTCGCGCACTTTTCTCATCAAGTCGACGTAATACTGGGTCTGGTCTGGCGTCACGCCGCCGGGCATGAAGATGCCGCGCAACATCAGGTACTCAATGTCGATCCCCTTTTCCTTGCAGGTCGGAATATCGGCCCAGGACATGTCTTTGGTCACTTTGGTTTTGTAGGGCATGCGCTTGGCATCAAACACGCACAGCGGACGCAATTGCCCGGCGCGCCACTGCGCCACCGCCTCAATCGGGTTGTTGACGGTGCTGTCGACGTGTTTGCCGACCAGTTGCACTGCCACCTCGCCGCCGCCCTTGTAGGAGATGTAATTCCACTTCGCACCGGTCTGTTTTTCCAGCGCGACCGTGATGATCTGGTCTTCCCCCTTGGAGCCGGTGCCGCCCATTTTCATTTTGCCGCCGGCGGTTTTGACTGCGGCCACCAAATCCTTGGGTTCCTTGTACGGCGTCTCGGCGTTGACCCACAACACGAACTGATCGAGCGCCATCATCGACACCGGGGTGAGGTCACGCCAGTTGAACGGGATGCCGGTGGCCAGCGGTGTGGTGAACAGATTCGAGAGCGTGATGATGATCTTGTGTGGATCCCCCTTGGCACTCTTGGCGTCGAGAAAGCCCTCGGCCCCGGCACCGCCGCCCTTGTTGACCACCACCATCGGCTGCTTCATCAGCTTGTGCTTGGCGATGATCGCCTGCGTGATGCGCGCCATCTGGTCAGCCCCGCCGCCAGTGCCGGCCGGCACGATAAATTCGACCGTTTTGGTGGGCTCCCACGCTGCGTGTGTGAGGGCGGGAATCAGCACAACGCTGCCCAACAATGCAGCGGCTGCAACTTTCCGGGTCAAAGTTTTCATGCGGTCCGTCTCCTTATGATGAATGATTCCCCTCTTGATGGGGGAATGCTATTTTCCCTGCAATACATCCGCTCTTGGCGGGGGATTGGTGATTTCACTGCTTTGCGGCCGGTCTGTGCGTGCCTATGATGTGCCTGCGCGTGTCTGTGTCTGCGAGTGCGCCGGCCAGGGCCATGATGCTTTAAAACAACCCGACTACCTTGCCATTATCGTCAAGGTCAATCACTTCGGCCGAGGGCACCTTGGGCAGGCCCGGCATGGTCATGATATCGCCGCACACCATCACCACGAACTCGGCCCCCGCCGCCAGGCGCACCTCACGCACGTTGACCATGTGTCCCGACGGCGCGCCGCGCAAGCCGGCATCGGTCGAGAACGACATCTGCGTCTTGGCGACACACACCGGATAGTGGCCGTAGCCCTCGTCCTGGAATTTTTTGATCTGCGCGCGCACCTTGGCATCGGCTGAAATATCGGCTGCGCCGTATATCTTGGTGGCGATTTTTTTCATCTTGTCCCACAGCGGATCGCTGTCTTCATAGACGAAGTGGAAGTTGTTCGGGCCCTCGCACAACTCGATGACTTTTTTCGCCACCTCTGCCGCGCCCTTGCCGCCGTCGGCCCAATGCTTGGCCAGGATCACCGGGGCACCGAGCTTGGCGAGCTTGTCGCGCAGCAGCGCATGCTCGGCATCGGTGTCGTAAATGAAATGGTTGACTGACACCACACACGGCATGCCGTAGTGGGTGGTGATGTTGTGGACATGGCGTTCGAGATTGGCGATGCCTTTTTCGAGCGCGGCGAGGTTTTCGGTGTTGAGCGTCTTCACGTCTGCGCCGCCATGATATTTGAGCGCGCGCACGGTGGCGACGATCACCACTGCGCTCGGTTTCAGGCCGGTTTTGCGGCACTTGATGTCAACGAATTTCTCTGCGCCCAAGTCCGCGCCGAATCCGGCTTCGGTCACCACGTAGTCAGCCAGCTTCAATGCCGTTTGCGTCGCGATCACCGAGTTGCAGCCGTGCGCGATGTTGGCAAACGGGCCGCCGTGGATGAAGGCCGGGTTGTTCTCGAGCGTCTGCACCAAGTTGGGCGCGAGTGCGTCCTTGAGCAGCACCGTCATCGCGCCATGCACTTTGAGATCAGAGGCGCGGACCGCTTTCTGGTCTTTGGTGTACGCCACCACGATATTGCCAAGGCGTTTTTTCAAATCCTTGAGCGAGGTGGCAAGGCAGAAAATCGCCATCACTTCCGACGCCACCACGATATCGAAACCATCCTGGCGCGGATAACCGTTGGCCGGGCCGCCCAGGCCAATCGTGATGTCGCGCAGGGCGCGGTCGTTCATGTCGACCACGCGCTTCCACTGGATGCGGCGGATGTCGATACCGAGTTCATTGCCGTGGCTGATGTGGTTGTCAATCGCCGCGGCGAGCAGATTGTTGGCCAGTGCGATAGCGGAGAAGTCACCGGTGAAATGCAGGTTGATGTCTTCCATCGGCACCACTTGCGCGTAGCCGCCGCCGGCCGCGCCGCCCTTGACACCGAACACCGGGCCGAGCGACGGTTCGCGCAGCGCGATGATGGCTTTCTTGCCGAGATGGTTGAGCGCGTGGCCCAAGCCGACCGTGGTTGTGGTCTTTCCTTCGCCGGCCGGTGTCGGGTTGATCGCGGTGACCAGAATCAG
>JANOYK010000112.1:0-2650 GCA_031428855.1 Burkholderiales bacterium
GCAACCTGATCGGCGCAGTGGTGGGGGTGCAGCCGTTCGGCGGTGAGGGCCGGTCGGGCACCGGCCCGAAGGCTGGCGGGCCGCACACTCTGTTGCGCTTCGCGACCGAGCGCAGCATCTCGACCAACACCAGCGCAGTGGGCGGCAACGCCGCCCTTACCGCGCTCGATGCATGACGGCGACGCCAATGCCGGGGAACCTAAGCGTGCGTGCGGCATTCTAAAGTGCGGGGCATGCGCGCATGCCGGTAAGCAGAGCGGAACGGGTGCGTCAAATAGCCACGACCGGGTGCTTTACGCAACCGGGGAAACCGTCAAAAGCGTTGGTGGAAGCGGGTGTTAAACGGTCAGATCGTGGCTTCGCACGATCTAACCTTAGTCGTTGGGCCGATATAAAGGGCTTGATCAGACTACCGAAAAAGCCTGTACCGGGGGCACGCCATGTCAATCGTTCATCCTGATTCACCGGCGCCGCGGTGCCATCCGCAGCCCGCGCTGTGTCATCCGCATCCAGCGCTGCGCAACATCGCCATCATCGGGGTTGCCAGCGGTATCGGCGCACCCGAACCCGGCAGCGCCGAGGGTCCCGGCGTGCTCGAAGCGATTGGCATTGCCGATCAGCTCACATCGGCTGGCCGCCGCGTGGCGTGGGTCTCGACGATTGCGCCCGCGGCAGCGTGCCATGCCGCCGCCGGCAAGCTTGACAGCATCGCTGACTGCGCAGTGCGCACCGCCGGCGCAGTCGCCGCCGCGATCCAGGCAGGCGACTTTCCGCTGGTCTTCGGTGGTGACCATAGCTGTGCCATCGGCACCTGGCGTGGCGTCGCGCAGGCGCTCAATCCACCGCCGCAGCCGCAGGCATGCACGCCGCAGCCGTTCGGGCTGCTCTGGATTGACGCCCACCTTGACAGCCACACTCCCGAGACCAGTCCGAGTGGCGCGCCGCACGGCATGCCCCTGGCCTGCCTGCTTGGCCGTGGTGCCGGGAGCTTGACGCAGGGCGTCCCGGTACTGCAAGCGCAGCATGTCGCGGTGGTCGGTGTGCGCAGCTTCGAGCCGCAGGAACACGCATTGCTGCAGGAACTGGGGGTGCGCGTGTTCTTCATGGACGAAGTGATGCGGCGCGGACTCGATGCCGTGCTGCGCGACGCGTTGGCGATCGTGCAGGACGGCACTGCGGGATTTGGCATCTCAATCGATCTCGATGCGATCGATCCGGCCGATGCGCCGGGGGTTGGCAGTCCGGTGCCGCATGGTCTGCGCGCAGCGGAGTTGGCTGCGGTGCTGGCCACGCAGGCCACGTTGGCCCCAATGGCCCCATCGGCCCCATTGGCCCCATTGACCACGTTGGCCGGGTTGACCGCGTTGGTCCCGCCGCTACCTTTGCGTGGCCCACCGGTGCTGCTGGCGCTGGAGATCGCCGAGTACGACCCCTACCGCGATCAGGATGGCAAAACCGTCAGCGTGATTGCGCAATTGCTGGCGGCGGTATTAGGGGGCGGCAAGTGCATCACGCCGTCGATGGCGGCACTGGAATTGCGCCACGGCGCGCACAACTACGACCCCCTGCCGGTCACCCTGGCCAAAGGGCAGGGGGTGTATCTCTGGGATCTGCAGGGCCGGCGTTATCTCGACATGATGTCGGCTTATTCGGCGGTCAGCCTCGGCCACGCCCATCCGCGCATTTTGCGGGTGTTGACGCAGCAGGCGCAGGACCTGGCGGTCACCTCGCGCGCGTTCTACAACAACCGCCTGCCGCGCCTGCTGCAGCGCCTGTGCGAGATGACCGGTCTGGATCAGGCGCTGCCGGTGAACACCGGGGCCGAAGCGGTCGAAACCGCGATCAAGGCGGCGCGCAAATGGGCCTATCAAGTCAAGGGGGTTGCTCCCGATTGCGCCGAAATCATCGCCTGCGACGGCAACTTTCACGGACGCTCGACCGCGATTGTCGCGATGTCGTCGGAGCCGCAATACCAGGACGGGTTTGGCCCGTTTCCGGCCGGGTTCAAGCGGATTCCATTCGGCAACAGCGACGCCCTGGCGCGCGCGATCACGCCGCACACGGCCGCCTTTCTGGTCGAGCCGGTGCAGGGCGAAGGCGGCATCATCGTGCCGCCGCCGGGCTATCTGGCGCAGTGCGCACAGCTTTGCCGCGAGCACAATGTTCTGCTGATCTGCGACGAAGTGCAGACCGGGCTCGGGCGCACCGGCAAGTTTCTCGCGTGCCAGCACGAGGGTGTGCGGCCCGATGGTGTGATCCTCGGCAAAGCCCTCGGCGGCGGGGTGCTGCCGGTGTCGGCCTTCGTCGCGCGGCGCGAGGTGATGCAGGTATTCCGGCCCGGCGATCATGGCAGCACTTTCGGCGGCAACCCGCTGGCCGCGGCCGTGGCGCTGGAAGCCTTGAACGTCATCGTCGAAGAGCGTTTGGCCGAGCGCTCGGCCGATCTCGGGCGCTATATGCTTGACGCGTTACGCAGTCTGCCCAGCCCGCTGATACGTGAAGTGCGCGGACTCGGGCTGTTCATCGGTGTCGAGATTGACCCGGCGCTCAGCAGCGCACGGCAGGTGTGCGAGCGCCTCATGCTGTGTGGCATTCTGAGCAAGGACACCCACGGCACGGTGGTGCGCTTCGCGCCGCCGCTGACAATTAC
>JANOYK010000113.1:0-13491 GCA_031428855.1 Burkholderiales bacterium
GTTTCGGCGCCTGCCCTCATTGCGTTGCCCGACGCTGGTATTGCACGGCGAGGAAGACCGGCTGATTCCGCCGGCCAATGGGGATTTGCTCGCCCGCCAGATACCGTCAGCGAAGCTCGTCAAATTCAAGCAGGCCAGCCATTGGCTGCACACAGATCAACTGGAGCAGACCATTGCTGCGGTGCATGGCTTTTTGCGCGGACTGCGCGCACCGGCCTGAGTCGAAAACGCGTCACCTCCGCAGGCGCACAGGTGAAGCCCGGTTGCTTCAGGCGGGCTTGGCGTGCAGTCTGATGCCCAGGGCGGGCAAGAGCTTCAAGATCGTGTCATAGCGCGGCTTGGCGCCCGGGGCGAGGGCTTTGTATAGGCTCTCACGCCCCATTCCCGCGTCACGGGCAAGCTGGGACATGCCGCGCGCGCGCGCGGCGGTTCGCACCGCCTGCAGAAAGACATCGGGGTTGCCATCTTCCAGCGCGGCATTTAAAAACTCGGCAATCGCCGCGTCGTCGGTCAGATAGTCGGCGGCGTCGAAAGGAGCGATACCGAGAGGGTTCTTTGCTTTGGTCATCACCACTCCTTTACAGCCACTTGAGCATTTCCTTGGCGCGCCTGATGTCGCGTTGCTGACTGCCTTTGGTGCCGCCGCTCAACAACAGGTAAATCACATCGCCCTGGCGCGTGAAGTAAACGCGGTAACCCGCCCGACGTGAATGCGTAACTCTGAAACGCCGTCGCCGAGCGCTTCACAATCGCCAAAGTGCCCGGCAACCATCGCATCGAGGCGCTGCGCGATCCGCGCGCGCGCAACCTTGTCGCGGATCGACGTTAGCCAAGAGTTGAACTCGGCAGTGCGAAGCAGCGTGTTCACAGGTCGATTGTATTACTTCGGATACATTTTTGCAATGCCGTTTCTCTCATACCGACCCTCCGTAGACAATCCGCCGTTGCCCTCTGTTGCGCGACCGGCGCGGTCCGGCACCACCACCCGCCTGTCAACCGCTCCAGGAGCCGATCCTGGCGGGCATGCCATTAAGAAGCGCATGGATTGGACTTGAGCGGGCGGCCAACTGCAAGCTGCCGGCTGCCGGCTACCGTGCGCAAGGCGCTCGGCTTGCGCACGGGCACGGGCATGCGCGTGAACGTCAAGGTAGAGGGAAAGAGCGCGAAGCTGACACCCGCGCCGGCAAAAAAAACCAGCCCCATTGAGGAAATTGCGGCGCTGCTCGATTACACCGGGCCGGCAGTGCCGTTTTGTCACCCTCGACGCTGATCTGGCGAAACGGTCCAGACGTGTGAGCGGGGTAGCTCCGGCGGTGTTCCGGCGGTGTTCCGGCTATAGGCGTGCCGCGCCGGCAGGTGCCCTCACGCCCCGGTAAACGCGAACTCCACCTCCGGCTTCAACCCGCTGATGATGCGCGCAATCGACTTGCCCGAACCGCACGAGTGAGTCCAGCCGAGCGTGCCGTGGCCGGTGTTGAGAAACAGGTTGGGCAGTTTCGAGCGGCCGATGAGCGGCACCTTGGATGGCGTGGCCGGGCGCAGGCCGGTCCAGAATTGCGCATTGCTTGCATCGCCGACAAACCCTTGATGCATGCGGCTCGCAGGCCATCATGCCACTGTGACGCGCTCCTGGAGCGATTCTTCAGGCATCGGCCTCTCAAAAAACTCATGAATCCCTCCCTTTCCACCCTCCCGCCCGACGCACAAGCGTTGATGAACCGTATCGGCCCGGTGTGGGGCACCGACATCCAGAAGCACCGCGACATGGTGCTCACCGCCTATGCACCCGTGTTGGCCGCCCTGGTGGTCAAGCGGCGGCGGCGGGGCAATTCGCGTCGGCATGGGGTCGGGATCGGGTGCCTTGTTGATGACGCCGCTGTTGCAGTACGCCGCGCAACGTCATCCTGCCGTCAAGGTCAGCATCACGCGCGGCTCATCCGAGTTGCAGTTGATGCAGTTGCGCGCACGCGAACTCGATGCCCTGATCGTGGACGTGCGCCGCATTGCCCCGGCACCCGATCTCACGCTCGAGCACGTGGCCGAATTGCGCGCCGGTTTCATCTGCCGCGCCAAGCACCTCTTGCGCCGCCGCGCGCAGGTGCGTTTCGATGACCTGCTGGCCTACCCGGTGGCTTCAACGCCGCTATCGGATGAAGTCGCACGCCTGCTGGTGGCGCGCTACGGCCCGCGTGCGGCCCCGGCGCAAATGGTCTCGCTGCAGTGTGAAGACGTGACCAGCCTGATTGACGCCGTTGCCGCAACTGACGCCATTTTTCTGGGCGTGGTGGCCGCCGCGCGCGCCGGCATCGCGGCAAAAAAACTGGCTGAATTGAACGTCACACCGGCGCTCAGGGCAGGGGCGCGCTTTGCCTACGTCACCCTTACCGGGCGCACCGAGGCACCCGTGATGGCGGTGCTGCGCCAGTTTGTGGCAGCGCGGCTGCGCGACTGAGGACGAGGCATCACACCGGCGCGGCGGCATCCAGCCATGCTGCATCAACCGGATAGCCGCTCCTGGGGCCGCTGTAGGGTCTATTCGAGCTCCGCCTTGGCCTGCTCCACGTCAAGCCGTTCCATCGCGTCTGCCGGATTGTGTTTGGCCGCCTCGGCATAGAGTTTTTCGGCGTCTTTTACTTTTGATTTGCCGTGCAGCATGATGAGGCCATTGGCCATTTCGATGCGCGCAATCGCCGAATCGGGATTTAATGTCAGCGCCTTGGCGAACATCGCTTCGCCAATGTCTTTTTTCGCGCCGTAAGTGAGGCCGCCCAGCATCGCCCCCACCGAGTCGATGATTTCGGCGTGATACGCGCCCAGTGCAATGTGCGCATCGGCATGTTTGGGTGCGAGCTTGGTGGCCGCATCAAGCGAGTTTTTCACCTTGGTGCCGATGCCTTCTTTGAGCGCTTTGACAATCGAGATGCCCTGCGCGTAGCGCCCGAGCGCAAAGGCGTGCAGGTAAAACGCATTGGCATTATTGGGGCCGGCCTTTTGCAGTTTTTCGGCGCGCGCGGCGGCTTCTTCAAAAATCTTCAGTTTCTTTTTTTCGTCTTCTTCGAGATAAGTGCCGTAGATGCACGCGGCCTTGTTGGCGGCGTTGATGCCGGAACCGCCTGCAGCAAGGCCGAGTTCCACCGCCTGTTCAAACCGGCCCGCGTGGTACGCGATCCACGCTTCGAGCGCTTTGGGTTCGCCCGGCAGCGGCTCGCAGTCGCCGCGATGCAGCCGCTCCCAGGATTTCTTGAGAGACGCAGCGGTGTATTCATAGGCCTTATCGGCATAGGGAAAGGGGGCCCACTGGTTTGGCGTGATGCGGTTTGCCATGATCCGGTTTGCCATGATGCGTCTCCGTTGGTTGAGTTGATCTCAGTTGAGTACGGCTGCGTAAGACCTGAACCAGTGATGCTACGCGTAGGCGGCAGCAAGCCGCTCAAACAGTGCGCGCGCGCCGCCCTTGAGATAAGGCGCGACCATGCTCATCATTTGATACGCACCGCGGCTCATTGCGGCGCTGTCGATTTCCTTGCGCGGGTTGCGCACATATTCAAAATTGAGCCAGTAGGTTGAGAGCAGCACCATGTTGGTGGCGAGCGCCTTGATCTGGGCGTCGCTGGCATCGAGTTCACCGGCATCACGCAGGCCGCGCGCGAGCGCCAGCGCCACCTTGCCACTGTCGTCGAGGATGCGTTTGAAATGGGTTTCGATGATGCGGTTACGCGACAGCAGGTCGGTCAGGTCGCGATAGATGAAGCGGTATTTCCAGATCAGTTCGAACACCAGATGCAGGAACAGCCAGGTGTCTTCGACGTTGACGCCGGCGCTGCTGCCCAGGCGCTTGCCCGGTGCGGCGAGCAGCGCGTCCATCTCTTTTTCAAAATCGGCAAAGATCGAGTTGACGATCTCGTCCTTGTTGTCGAAGTGATAGTAGAGATTGCCGGGCGAGATGTTCATCTCGGCGGCGATCACGGTGGTGGTGACGTTGGGCTCGCCGAAATCGTTGAACAATTTGAGCGAGAGTTCAAGAATGCGCTCGCGCGTGCGGCGCTTGGGCTTCTTTTCAGTCATGCCATCAGGATAGCACTGGTGTCACGGCTGCACTGTCACCGGATTGATGCCGGCCTGATGTTGCCCTGATGTTGCCCTGCTGATGGCCCGTCGATGGATGGTTGCTGACCATGCGCTGACCTGTCAGCCCACGCCGGTGCCAGACGTCGCCGCCGGTTGAAGCGCGGCTGACGCCCGCTGCGCCAGACGCACCTGCACCAAGTGGTCGATCTGCGCGAGACTGGCTGACAGACGTGCCGTGACCGTCGTCAACGGCAGCGGCTGGCGCGCTGCGAACAGGGCCGGCAGCAGCCGTTTTTTTTCCACGGGCGGCGCGCGCCGCACCAGACGGCGGCTGCGGTCGAGCAGCACTTCGAGGTTGAGCGTTAAGCCGTGCCGTGCGAGCACCGGCTGCAGTTCGTCGCGGCGCTGCCATAGCTCGGCGCGGGTGCGCTGATACGCGTGCTCGCACAGACGGCGGCGGCTCGAATAGGAAAATGCGTTGGTGAAAAACATGTCGGCATCAGCCGCGTTGGGTTCGAACAGCACCACATCGGCGTGGCCATAATCATCGTCGTATTGGCGCATGCCGATTTCCATGCGTGAATGCACCATCGCGCGCAAGGTTTGCGACAGCACCACCGGCAGACCGCCGTCGATCAGGTGGCGCGCTGTTTTACGGCGCCCGCCTGCAGCAGGGATGGTTTCCGGTTGCGCCGCTGCATGCGCCACTGCGTTTCCCGAGTGATGCGTGTTCGCACCCGCCATCGCGACCCGGTCGTCATACGGCACGATCGGGTTCAGACACAACACCAGATCAGCCCCGGCCTTGAGCGCAATCGACGCATGCAGCGTGCGCTTGAGCGCGCCGTCGAGATAATAGCGGCCATCAATTTCCACCGGTGGAAACAACCCCGGCAGCGCGGCGCTGGCGGCGGCAGCGCGCGCAATCGGCACGTGGTCGTGGCCGGGCGCGCCGAACGCCACTGCTGCGCCGGAGTCCAGATCGGTCGCCACCAAAAACAGCTTTGCCTTCAGATCACGAAAATCATTGCTGCGGCCGGGCTGATTGAAGGCCGTGGTCAAAAAATCGAGCAGACCCTGATTCGAAAACAGACCCGCCGGAATCGCCTGCGTCAGACGCCCGAACGAATCGAACCAGCCGCGGCCGCGCCGGTCAGTCAGGTAATGCCAAGCCGACTGCACCAGCAAACCCGGCACCTTGCGCAAACGTTTGCCGTATTCGTCCAGCGCTGGCCGCATCAGCACGGCGGGATCGAACCGTTCGAGCGGTGTGCTGTGCCGCGCTCCCTCTGCGGCAGTGGCAGAGGCGGGAGGAAAACCAGAAGCAGCAGTACACGTTGCCACTTGCCGGTCGTGTGCAGTTTCCGGGGCCGGCCGAGTGTCCGGTTCGGCCGGCTCAATGAACATGGCGCACATGTCGCGCGGCGTGATGCCGTTGGCCAGACCAGCGCCAATGATGCCGCCTGCCGAGACCCCCACGGACATGTCCATCCCGTTCAGGTCGAGACCGTCAATCGCTTCGGTGAGCGCATTGAGCGCACCGATTTCGTAGATGGCACCGAGCGGCCCGCCGCCAGCCATGGCCAGTGCAATGCGCGTTTTGCGGCGCGGCGCGCGTTTACGTGGCGCACCGTTTTGCGGCGTGGCGCGCGTGCGCGCGGCGCTGCCTTCAGAGCGCAAAGCGGCGCGCAGTGCGGGTTTCACCATGACCGCAATGTCACAGGTTCAATCACAACAGAGACCGGCAACCGGGTCCGCGCTCTGCAGGCCACACCCCAAGCGGGAGGGAGCAGCATAAGGGGTGTCTCCCACGGAGCGCGGATCAGGTGCGGAATGGCGCGGCACGCGGGAGGGCGTGCCGTGCCATTCCCGGAGCATCGTTGCGGCCATCGCCACGCGCGCGCGCCGTCGTAAACGTGATCGGGATAAACGTTTGCGGCGTAAACGTTACTTGGCCGGTTTGCGTGCGGCTTTTTTGGCCGGTGCTTTTTTCGCGGCGGCAGCAGGTGCGGGCCGGCCACCGAGACCACCGACGGCGGCAGTCAATTCTTCCACGCGCTTGGACAGCGCCTGCACATCACGCTGGGTTGGCACGCCAAGACGCGTGAGCGCACGCGCCACGCGGTCTTCGAACACTTGTTCGAGTTTGTCCCAGGTGCCGGTCGCGGTCGATTGCGCCTTGCCGGTGATGTCGTTGGCCGCCTTGGTCCACTGGCTTGCGGCCTTGGCCACATTGCCGGTCATGCCAGCGAGCTTGTCTTCAGCCAGCGCACGGGTTTTTTGCTGCAGGCCCACGCCTTCTTTGACCAGCGCTTCGAACACCTTGGTGCCTTCGGCTTGCGCTTTGGAAAATGCACCCAGACCCGCTAGCCAGATTTCCTGCGCCGACTCGCGCACGGTGTCTTTCAGGTTGCCTTCGGTGTTGGATTTCAGGTTTTTGAATTTGCTTGCCATGATGCATCTCCTTACGTGATTGGCCGGCGTTGTCCGGCGGTGTTGTCCAGTATTGGCGGCAGCGCTGCGGTGTTCGCAATGTCGGTTTGCCGTCAGTCGATGGACCCAGTGTAGGCAGACGCGTTAGAGACTGCATACTAAAACCAGCGCGATTTGTAGAGGGGCGGCTCTAGTGCGTGCGCCTCGCGCGGTATGATTCAGTCATCTCAGCTTTCACATTTTGTGGATTCACCACATCTTGGAGTCATTCATGCGCGTCACCCACATCGACCACTACAACATCCGCCTCAAGCCATCCGACCTGAAGGTGATCCGCGATTTTTATGTCAACGTGATTGGCCTGACCGAAGGCGCGCGGCCGCATTTCAAATTCCCCGGCTATTGGTTGTATGGCGGGGCGGAAGCCGCGCTCCTGCATCTGGCCGCGACCCTGCCTGACGATGCGGACGGTATTTCACCGGACAAACCAACCGGCCAGTTCGACCACATCTCACTCAAAGCCTCAGACGCCGCGAGTGCGCGTGCGCGGCTCAACGCCGCAGGTGTGCCGTTTGACGAGCGCCCCGTGCCCGGCTGGCGCATGAACCAGATTTTTTTCACTGATCCGGCGGGGTTGAAGGTCGAGCTGACCTTCGATATGGAACGCGAAGATCATTTACTCAAGTGAGCGGAGCAATGCCTGCCATGCTGAACCCCACACGAAAATCCATCCAAACACCGTTGCTTGAATCGGCCTACCTCGAATCCGGCCCCGCCAATGGCTTCCCGCTGATCCTGCTGCACGGCTGGCCTGACGATGCGCTGACCTGGAACCGCGTGACGCCTGCGCTGGTGGAAGCGGGCTACCGCGTCATCGCCCCTTACCTGCGCGGCTGCGGGCCGACACGATTTCTTGATGCAGCCACACCGCGCTCGGGCCAACTGGTGGCGCTCGGGCAGGATGTGGTCGACTTCGCTGCCGCGCTGGGACTCGAACGCTACGCGGTGATCGGCCACGACTGGGGCGCGCGCGCGGCTTACATCGCGTCTGGGCTCGATGCTGCGCGCATCACGCATTGCGTGGCGCTGTCGGTGGGCTACGGCACCAACAGCCCGTCGCAGACGCTCTCCCCCAAGCAACTGCAAAACTATTGGTATCACTGGCTGATGGCGACACCGCGCGGTGAGAAAGTGGTGCGTGAAGACCGGCGCAATTTCACGCGCCACGTCTGGGATATCTGGATGCCGTTCTGGAAACCGTCTGAAGAAGAATTCAACGCCACCGCACAATCGTTTGACAACCCTGATTGGGCCGACATCGTGCTGCATTCGTACACGGTGCGCTGGGCCCATGCGCCGCAGCATGCGATGTACGCGGCGCTGGAAGCGCGCTTTGACCCGGCACCGAAGTTAAGCGTGCCCACGCTCACTCTGCACGGGGCGGACGACCCGGTCAATAACGCCTTGTCGTCGGTGGGAAAAGAGGCTTTTTTCTCTGCCCGTTACGAGCGCCGGTTGATTCGGCATTGCGGCCATTTTCCGCAGCGGGAACAGTCCGATGAGGTGGCGCGCGCGATCATTGCGTGGATCCGCGGGTAACGCCCCGGTGATGCATACGATGATGCCCGACGGACGCCGCAGTGCGGCCTCCGGTCTGAAGCAATCTGCGCTGGCGCAGCGGAACGCTGCGGAGCGCCGCTATTTATTCATCAAGGAAATGTGACATGCGCAAGAACGTCGGCCTGATCGGCCTGGGTGCAATGGGGTTGGGCATGGCCGGTTCGCTGCGGCGCGCAGGTTACAGCGTGCATGTGTGCGATGTGCGGCAGGATGTGGCGGCGGCATTTGCCAAGGACGGCGGTGTCGCGTGCGCCTCGCCGGCCGAAGTGGCCGCAGCGTGCGAGGTGATTTTCAGTGTGGTGGTGAACGCCGAACAAACTGAAACAGTGTTGTTCGGCACGGGCGGCATTGACCACGGCAGCGCGGCAGCCGCGATGCAACCGGGCAGCGTGTTTGCCATGTGCAGCACCGTGCTGCCGGCGTTTTCGGCCGGCCTTGAAGCGCGGCTGGAAAAAATCGGTGTACTGTTTCTCGATGCGCCGATCTCGGGCGGCGCGGCGCGCGCGGCTTCGGGTGAGATGACCATGATGTCGGCCGGCAAACCCGCCGTGTACGCCAAGTGCGAAGCCATGCTCAACGCCGTGGCGGGCAAGGTTTACAGGCTCGGTGACAAGGCCGGCAACGGCTCGAAGGTGAAGATCATCAACCAGTTGCTGGCGGGCGTGCATATCGCGGCGGCGGCAGAGGCGATGGCGCTCGGTATCCGCGAAGGCGTCGCGCCAGCCGATCTCTACGAAGTCATCACGCACAGTGCCGGCAATTCGTGGATGTTCGAGAACCGCATGGCGCATGTGCTGTCGGGCGACTACACGCCGCTCTCGGCGGTCGATATTTTTGTCAAAGACTTGGGGTTGGTGCTCGACACCGCGCGCGCCAGCAAATTTCCGTTGCCGCTCTCGGCCACCGCGCATCAGATGTTCATGCAGGCGTCCACTGCGGGTTTCGCAAAAGAAGACGATGCGGCGGTGATCAAAATTTTCCCCGGCATCAGCTTGCCGGAGGCGAACAAGTGAGGCGGCGTGTGCCGGGCAATCCAAAACCGTCCAGAGGCGCTGCCCGCAAACCGTTGGCACAAGCCACTCTTAATGGGATGGCTGGCTGTGAACCGCTCCCACCAACGATTTTAGGCGCATCATGCTGATCGGCTGCATCGCTGACGACTTCACCGGCGCAACTGATTTGGCCAACATGCTGGTCAAGGGTGGCATGCGCACGGTGCAGATGATCGGCGTGCCGGGCGCGGAGGTGGACGCCAGTCTTGCCAATGCAGATGCCGTCGTCGTCGCGCTCAAATCGCGCACCATCGCGCCACAAGACGCAGTGGCGCAGTCGCTCGCGGCACAGCGCTGGCTGCAAGCCAATGGCGCGCAACAGATTTATTTCAAATACTGCTCGACCTTCGACTCGACCCCCAAGGGCAACATCGGCCCGGTGACGGACGCGCTGATGGATGCGATGAAGACCAGCTTCACCATCGCCTGCCCGGCCTTCCCCGAAAACGGCCGCACGATTTTTCGTGGCTATCTGTATGTGGGCGATAGGTTGCTGTCCGAATCAGGCATGAAGGATCACCCGCTCACGCCGATGACGGATGCCAATCTCGTGCGCGTGTTGCAGGCGCAAACGCAGCGCAAAGTGGGTCTGGTGAAATTTGACGCGGTGGCGCAAGGTGATGCCGCGATCCGCGCGCGCTTCGAGGCGCTCAAAAGCGAAGGCGTGGCGATGGCCGTAGTCGATGCTGTATCGGACGCCGACCTCGCCGCGATTGGCGCAGCGTGTGAGGACATGCCGCTAGTCACCGCCGGTTCGGGCGTAGGCCTCGGCCTCGCGCTCAACGCGCGCGCCAAGGGGCGTTTGCAGCACGCCGCGTCGGCCTCCACCTTGCCGCGCGTCGAAGGCTTGAGCGCCGCTGTGTCCGGTTCCTGTTCACTCGCCACCAACGCGCAAGTGGCCGCGTGGAGCCGCACCCACCCCACGTTTCGGATTGACCCGCTCGCGCTTGCCGAGGGAAACAAAGCGGGCCAGCCCATCGTGGCCGAAGCGCTGGCGTGGGCGAACGAGCACATCGCGCGCGAAGCTGTGCTCATCAGCGCGACCAGCACGCCTGAAGAAGTCAAAGCGGTGCAGGCCAAACTCGGCGTGGAGGCAGCCGGCAAGCTGATCGAAGATGCCCTCGCAGCCATCGCCAAAGGTCTGGTCGAGATGGGGGTGCGCAAACTGGTGGTGGCGGGCGGTGAAACCTCGGGCGCGGTGGTGCAGGCGCTCGGCGTGCGCGCATTGCGCATCGGCCCGCAGATCGATCCGGGGGTGCCGTGGACGCTGGCCCAGAGCGGTGGTCAAGCCAGTGCGCCCACTACACCGATTGCACTCGCCCTCAAATCAGGCAATTTCGGCGCGGAAGATTTTTTTGAAAAAGCGCTGCGCCAGATCAACACCTAGCCCAACAGGCGCATGAATAGCCATTCTGCGACGATGATGGCTTGAAACTGTTGGCAGGAGAGATTCTTGGCGCATCGATAAGGAGAGAAAAATGAAAACCGAATCCCAACAACGCGAAGAAATCTGCCGCATCGCCAAATCGATTTTCGACCGGGGCCTCACGCACGGCTCCACCGGCAACGTCAGCGCCAAGCTCGAAGACGGCTGGCTCATCACGCCCACCGGCTCCTCACTCGGCAACCTCGACCCGGCGCGCCTGTCCAAACTCGACTGGAATGGCAAATTGATTTCCGGCGACAAGCCGTCGATGGAAAATTTTCTGCACCTCGCAATGTATCAAGAGCGCCCCGCCAACGGTGCCGTGGTGCATCTGCACTCGACCCACTCGGTGGCGGTGTCAGTGCTCGACGACATCGACCCCAACGATGTGCTGCCGCCGATCACCGCCTATTTCGTCATGCGCATCGGCACCCTGCAATTGGTGCCCTACTACATGCCCGGCGACATGGAACTGGCCAACGCGGTGCGCCGCTTCGCCGGCAAACACCACGCGCTGCTGCTCGCCAATCACGGCCCGGTGGTGGCGGGGTCAACCCTGGCTGCCGCGTCGGATGCGGTCGAAGAGTTGGAAGAAACCGCGAAATTGTTTTTGCTGTTGCACGGCAAGCGCATCCGCACGCTTAATCCGGAACAGATTGCGGCGTTGAAGGCGAAGCAGTCCGGTTGACATGCTTACGTATCCCGCCATTGCTTGCGCCCTAGTGCCAATGGCGCCTGCGCCGCAGCGATTGAACCGGTTGACGTTTGACCGGATGCACAGGATCTCTGCTTGCTGAAATTCTTTCGCGCGCTCCTGCCGGCTGCCGCAGAGCAGACCAAGGCCGATGGGCCGGCCGCCATCATGCCGGCCCCACCGGGCAGCATCAGTCTCCCCGGCGGCGAGACCTTTCCCGTAGCCTCACACCTGACCTTCGTCGACGGCCTGCCCACTCCGGACTGGAATGCCGTGAACGCATGGGCTGGACAGCACGCCGCGCCACACGATCAAGCCGCCGCTTGGGCCGCTGGCGAGCGTGCGTGGCTGGCGCATCTGCGTGCCGCGCTCGGCGGCGCTTTCTACGTCACTGAGCGCGGCGATGCGCTGTTGTTGTCTTCGTTGGAGCCCAACCTCGCCAATGCAACGCTCGACTTCATGAACAAGACACAGCAGCGCATCTTGCGCGTGCTCGATGGCGTAGCGCAGGTGGCTCAATGGGGCAGCGACATCCTGATCGTGTTTGACGGCGACGACCGCTACTACAGCTATGTATCGCGCTACTACGCCGACGCGGGCGAGTTTGCGTTCAGCAGCGGCATGTACATCAACCACGGCTGCGGTCATTTCGTCACCAAGCAAGCCGATTTGCTGACGATCCAGCCGGTGATTGCGCATGAGATGACACATAGCTGCCTGGCGCATCTGCCGATTCCGGCGTGGCTCAACGAAGGCATAGCGGTGAATACGGAGCAGCGTCTGTGCCCGTCACCGCAGGGATTATTTACACCGCACCAAATGCATGAGAAGCACTTGCGCTTTTGGGGCGAGGAGGAGATTCAGCAATTTTGGTCGGGCCAGTCATTCTTGCGCGGCGATGAAGGCAATCTGCTCTCCTACGATCTAGCGCGCATCATGGTCGATCAGTTCTCGTCTGACTGGGACACGTTTCGCCACTTTGTGCTGGCGGCCAATCTAGCTGATGGCGGGGCGGCGGCGGCACAGGAATGTTTAGGGGTTGAACTCGGCAGCGTTGCCACCGCATTGCTCGAACGGGAGTACGCCGAGCCGTGGTCGCCCGATCCTGCGCGCTGGAGCGAAGCGCCTGAGCGAGGCGCGTTTTAAGCATGATCGTTCCCGCCTATGGGGCCGAGACGCGCGATTGTGCATCCGCTCCTTGTCATGCCGTGCGCTGCTTAACCGGCACCAGCGGCACATAGTCGTATTCGCCAATCCCCTGCAGCACCAGAAACCGCATCGGCACCGCGCCGCCGTTGGTGACCAAATGCGGGCGGCGCGCGGCGGCGGAGAAGGTTTCTCCGGGTTTGAGCCGCACTTCCTGTTTCGGGTTTTGCAAAAACAGGCGCATCTCGCCCGCGAGCACGTAGAAGGTGTCCTGCACATGGTTGTGATAGTGCCAGGGCACTTGCTGCTTTTTGCTCAGTTCGATTTCGCTGATGCGAAAGCCGGGCCGCTCGGCGTGATACTGATGAATCTGAAAATCGTAGAGGCCGCTGGCGTCCTTTACTGCTGCCAGCGCTTGCATGGCTTCGGATGAGTCTGTCCCGTCGACTGCTACTGGTCTGGCGTGCACCATCGCTATGCTCCTTGTGAAGAAGCCCGCCCACCAAGGGTTTCGGGCCGTGTCCTGCTGGAATATTAATCCCAAAAACCTCATTTAAATCTTGCGTTCGCTTGCGGCTAACTGCGGTTTTTAGGTTAATGCGCAATATTTGACACTTGACAAGATTGCCATCTGCGCGGAAGCTGAGGCATTGTCAGGAGCCGCGCGGATCAGCGCCAAGCAAGCGCCGTACTCACTCTACAAGGAGCCGCGCCATCATGTCAGACAAATTGTTTCCCGATTTTGTGGCGCTGGGCGATGCCGCCCACTACGCCGAGAAAATCCGCGAAGTCACGCCGCACAACGCGCTGTTTGACGATTTCACGGTGGACGATCTCAAGCAACTCGGCCCTTACATGGCGGTGTACCGCGCACCCGAGCGGTCGGTCATCATCTCCGAGGGCGATAAGGGCGACTTCATGATCTTCATCATCGATGGTGAAGTCGATGTCACCAAAAAAGACCGGCATGAGATGGTGAAACGCATCGCGGTGGTGCTGCCGGGGCAGGCGCTCGGCGAAATGTCGATGATTGACGGCGAAGCGCGCTTTGC
>JANOYK010000114.1:0-18909 GCA_031428855.1 Burkholderiales bacterium
CGGGTCGCCTGCTTGAGCGCGACAAGAACGGATTCAGCACCAGGGGCGACCAGTACATCGCAGTTTTGCCGTGCAAGCTCGGCAGCCAATCCGGGCAGCTTTTCAGCATTCCCTTCACTATCACGGCGCTCAATCACAAGATTGAGCCCCTCGACAAACCCGAGTTCGCGCAGCCGCTTCAAGAAGGCGCTGGTGTAAGGTTCGTTACGCCAGTCGCTTCGATCGGCGGTTCCCAAAATTCCCAGCCGATAAATCTGCCCGGGCCGCTGGGCGAAACAAGGGAGGGACGAAGCACCAGCGGCAAGCAGTGTAAGCACCGTTTCGCGTCTGTTCATCTAATTTCTCCTGGCCGGGCAATGTCCCGAACGTACTTGAACGTTAAGGTGGCGATCGAAACGGTCGAGGGACCAGAATGCGGGTTCTCAACGTCCCTCACCTAAACTAGGAAACGCTCAACCGCCATGAACAAGTCTACTAAGTCTACTCGCAGTCAAGGCGTAGTCAAACGAGCCGGCACCGATCAAAATTCAGAGCAGATGAGATCAACGTAAATCCGGCTTTCATCCGCTGAAATCCGTTTGCACCAACGCTCTTACATCCTCACTTTGGAGAATCTCCCCATGTTGGATCGACCCGCCGTTCTCCGCAGCATGCACCTGCCGTCGTTGGCTGCTGCCGCACTGCTGATGTTGTGCGGCGCGAACGTTATTGCACAAACTGAAACCATTCCCACCAACGACCTGCCCAACCCCTATACCAGCACCGCCCCGTGGGGCACGCTGCCGACTGGCCGCACCTGGGGCGCGCTCAACGGCGTGGCGATTGACAACGACGGCGTGTCAGTCTGGGCGGTGAGCCGCTGCGGCGCGAATCCCGATGTGCCGGCTGGCGCGTCACCGTTTATGTACGACAGTTGCGCCGGCTCCACCGTGCCGCCGGTGATGAAGTTCGATGCGTCAGGCAAATTGCTCACCGCGTTTGGCGCGGGCATGTTCATCTTTCCGCACAAGATTTATATCGACCGCGACAACAACGTATGGGTGATCGATGGGCGCGGCGTCAACGAGCGCGAGCGCAAGGCCGATCCGGCAGAAACCGGCAAGGGCCACACCGTGGTCAAGTTCAGCCCCGAGGGCCGCGTGCTGCTCACCATTGGCCGCGCCGGTACGGCGGGCCATCCGCCCGAGGCGCTGACGCAGCCGAACAGCATCGTGATTGCGCCCAATGGCGACTTGTTCATCGCCGAAGGGCACGGCGGACAAACATCGGGTGCGCCGCCCGAGACGGTGTCGCGCATTTCCAAATTCACCAAGGACGGCGTGTTTATCAAATCGTTCGGCAAGCTCGGCGCAGCGCCTGGCGAATTCAAATTGCCACACGACATTGCGATGGATCCGCAGGGCCGTCTTTATGTGGCGGATCGCGGCAACTTCCGCATCCAGATTCTCGATCAGGAGGGGGCGTTCATCACCGAGTGGAAACAGTTCAGCCGCCCCAGCGGCATCGCGATTCGTGACGGCATGATCTATGTGGCCGACTCCGAATCAAACGGCGTCGCGCCGCATCCGGGCTGGAAACGCGGCATCCGCATTGGCCGTGTGAGCGATGGTGTAGTGCTGTACCGCATCCCCGATCCGCTGGAGTTGAAAGGCACCAGCGCGGCAGAGGGCGTGGCGGTTGATGCCAAGGGCACTGTGTACGGCGGCGAGGTCGGGCCGCGGCAATTGGTGCGGCACTCGAAGCCGTGACTTGGGGAGACGGCGGTGCTACTTGCGCTTGTCGAGCAGGCGCTTGATCTTGGAGGTCTGCGAGGTGCCGGTATAGGGATCGAGCTCTCCCGGCGCGTGAGTGGTGACGGTAACGCGGACGCCGATCACTTCTTTGAGGCGGCGCTCTAGATCACCCTTGAGAGAATCGCGTTGGGCTGGGTCCAGCACTTCGACCATCACTGTCATTTCATCGCGCGCATCTTCACCGACGCGCTCGACCAGGCAAAAGAACTCACCATTCGAGCGTGCATCCTCGCCGACCGCCACGCCCACCGCCTCGGGGAACACATTGGCACCGCGCAGCTTGACCATGTTGTCGTTGCGGCCGAAGATTTTTTCCAGCCGCCGCAGCGTGCTGCCGCACTCGCAGGTGCCCGGCATGATGGCACCGATGTCGTTGACGTTGAAGCGTATCTGCGGCGCGCCGTAGCGGTAGAACGTGGTGATGTAGATGCAGCCTTTTTCACCGTCGGGCAAGACCTTGCCGGTTTCGGTATCAGCGATTTCGAGCATCAGTGCGTCTTCGTTGATGTGCATGCCGTTCTTGAATTCGCAGTCCTGCGCCATCATGCCGCTCTCGTTGGTGCCGTACGAGTCATAGCAGTCGGCGTTCCACAGGTCTTCAATTTTCTTGCGGTCTTCGACACCGATGTGCGAGCCCAATGCGCGGATGCCGAGGCTGCGCGGGTCGATGCCGAGTTCATCGCGCGCGACGATCGCCATGTGGCGCAAATAGGCGGGAAAGCCGAGGATGTAATTGATGCCCCAGGCTTTGATGATTTCGATCTGGCGGCGTGTCGGGGTGGACGAGCCGCCGCCGGTCATGACCGGCACTGCGCCCATGTATTTCCATAGAGAATCGCGCGCGGCAAAACCGCCGTTCGACAAGCCGAGTGAGAGCGTGGCCAGCACCATGTCACCAGGGCGCATGCCCTGCATCGCATAGCGCCGTGCGCTGAGCATGGTCATCACTTCGCGGTCTTGCGGGGCGTAGAGCATCGGGCGCGGCAGGCCGGTGGTGCCGCCGCTGGTGTGCAGCACGAGCGGAATCGGGTTGTCGCCGCCGGGGGCGATGCCCATGAAATCGCCGAAGGGTGGATTGCGCTCCAGGCTTTTGCGGATGTCATGCACGGTGTAGGGCGGAATTTTTTCGATGTCGGCCAAGCCCTTGATGTCACCCGGCTCCAGCCCTACTGCGCCCCAGTGCTTTTGAAAAAACGGAATTTCCCAGCCGCGTTTGACGGTGGCGAGGAAGCGTTTTTCTTTCAGTGCTTCCAGCTGCGCACGCGGCATGCGATACACCGACTGGAAAAATTCCGGCGGCACCGGATAGTCGCGCGCGAGTTGTTCAAAGTCGAGCGAGCGCGAATAGTGCGGGTAGGTTTGTTCGTAATTGATTTTCATGGCCGGAGGGTGATCGTTTACTGTGAGTGATCGGCATAGGTGGCCGCTGGGTGCAAATAATTCAATGCAAACTCAATGCAGGGACATGCCTGTGCGTGCGGTCAGAGATTCACAGCACGCTGGCGCGGCGGCCGCCATCGACGTGCAGGGTCGAGCCGGTGATATAGCCGCCGTAGTCCGACACCAGCAATGCCACCAGGCCTGCGATTTCGTCCGGTGTGCCGATGCGGCCGAGCGGGATTTGTTTGGCGAGGTCGGCGGCGAGAGTGGCGTCGGCATCGCTGGGGGCGGCGCTCGGTGCCGCAGTGGCTGCACCCGCGCCACCCTGCGCATGCGCGCCGAACACTTTCGCCAGCCGCCCAGTGGCGATGCGCCCCGGACAAATGGTGTTGACCGTGATGTTGTCCGCCGCCACTTCAAGCGACAGTGTTTTGGCAAAGCCGATCACTCCAGCCCAGGTGGCGACCGACAAGCCAAAACGCGGAATCGGCTGCAAGGCGGAGAGCGCAGTGATGTTGACGATACGCCCGCGCCCGATGCGTTTCATGTGCGGGATGGCGCGGCGCGTCAGACGCACCACGCTCATCAAATTTTGCTGCACGGCTTTATCCCACGCCACATCATCAAAATCGGCCAGCAGCCCGAGTGGCGGCGCACCGTCGTTGTTGACCAGCAACTCGACACCGCCAAACGCGGCGACGGCTTCATCGACGATACGGTCGCAATCGGCCGCTTTGCGGATGTCCGCCGAAATGGCGAGCGTGCGGCTGCCGGTCTCGGCATGGATGCGCGCGGCCGCTTCAGCCAGCGGCTCGCTGCGGCGCGCCACCATCGCTACCTGCGCGCCTTCACCTGCGAGCAGGCGCGCAATCGCGTAGCCGATGCCCTGGCTCGCGCCACCGACGATGGCGGTCTTGCCCTTGAGGCCGAGTTCCATTTACGCCTCTGCCATTCGGGCTGTCACCATTTGAGACCCAAGCATGCGAGATGCCGCCATGTCAGGCCTTCACAAGAAACTTGGCGAGCAAGCGCTCGGCGTTTTCGTGAAACACTTTTTTCAGAATCGCTTCGTCATACCCAAGCGCCTGCCAGTCGGCCACCAGCCGCTCATAGGTGAATAGCGGATAGTCGGCACCGAACATGACACGGTTTTTCAGGCGGCGCGCAATATCGTATTTGAGCGACTCAGTGAAATACTTGGGCGACCAGCCGTGCAGCTCGGCCCACACGTTGGGCTTGTGCAGCATGATGGCGATCATGTCGTCCTGCCACGGCCAGGCCGGGCGCGCCGAGATGATGGTCAGTTCCGGCCGTGCAGCGGCGAGTTCGTCGATGTAACGCGGGTGGCACATCTCCAGCACCACGCCGCCACCGCCCGGCAAGCCGGCCCCCGCGCCGGTGTAGCCGACAAACACCAGCACCGGGCGCTGCGCCTCGATACACAAGTCGAGAAATGGTTTGTGGATCGGATCATTCGCGGTGTAGCCGCTGCCGCCCGACAGGGCAAGACCGATGAAACCGTTGCTCGCGTCAATGCAGCGGCGCAACTCGGCGACCCCGGCTGCGCCGCTGCGCGGATCGATTTGCAGCCACAGGCCGAGGATCGCATCCGGATGCTTTCGCTGCGTCTGGATGCCGTAGTCGTGATATTCACGCGCTTCCTCCACCGGCATTTTTTTGGTGAAACCAAAATCCAGAATCGTGCGCACGTTTTGGCTGCGCAAGTAAGCCGCCATTTCGTCTTCAGTCGCGTATTTGGGGTCGGAGTTCCAGGTCGCACGCTGGCGCGCCAGCTCGGCGTCGGTGCGCAGCACGTAGCCGCGTTTGGTGCCCCAATGGGAGTGCAGGTCGATGATGTGCATGGCGTTCGATCAGCGCGATGTGCGCAAGGTGAATCAGGTTGGTCGTGATTGCTCTGAATGCAACTGTATCAATCCGCTTTCATGCCGGTCTCTTTGATGACCTTGCCCCAGCGCGCCATCTCGCTGCGCAAGAACTCGCCGGCGCGTTCGGGCGAGCCGCCCTCCCACTCCACCCCCTGGCTTGCCAGCTTGGCACCGATGGCCGGGTCTTTGATAGCGATGTTGATTTCACTGTTGAGCAGGTCGAGTACATCGCGCGGGATGCCGGCCGGCGCGAGCATCATGTACCAGCCCGAGACTTCAAACTCGGGCAGGCCCGATTCGATCATGGTCGGCAGCTCGGGCAGCAGCGGCGAGCGCTTGCGCCCGGTCACCGCCAGCGCCTTCATCTTGCCGGCGCGGATGTGTTGAATCGAGGTGGTGATGGTGTCGAACAGCATGCTCACCTGGCCGCCGAGCAAATCGGTGATGGCTGGGCCATTGCCTTTGTAGGGGATGTGCGTGACATCGACCCCCGCGAGATAGCGGAACAGCTCGCCCGACAAATGCGCCCCCGCCCCGGCACCGCCCGATGCATACGACAGGCCGCCCGGTTTGGCCTTGGCCAGCGCGATCAGTTCCTTGACGGAATTGGGCTGCATCGACGGCGGCGTCACCAGCACCAGCGGGATGTAGCTGACATAGACGATCGGCTGAAAATCTTTCAGCGTGTCATACGGCAGGCGCGGGTTGAACAGCGCGTTGGTCGCATGCACGGTGTAGCCCATCATGATGGTGTAGCCATCGGGTGCGGACTTGGCGAGCTGCTCGGTGCCAATCGCCGCGCTCGCACCGGCACGGTTTTCAATCAGCACCGGCACGCCAAGGCGCTCGGCCATCTTGCCGCCGATACTGCGCGCCAGCAGATCGACCCCGCCGCCGGGCGGCACCGGCACGATGATCTTGACCGGACGGTTCGGATATTTTTGCGCCTGAGCGTGGGTGCTCAGTGGCGCCAGCGTCAACGCACACAGCGACGCGATGACCAGTAAACCACGCGCAGTGCGTGACGGACGAATATCACCATGACAAACCATTGCATCCTCCGGAAGACAGCGCCCGATGCTCTTGAATCATCAGGCGGTGATTGTGACGGCCAAGTGCGCAGGCATTATCGAGGCGGGTTTGGGCGAATGTCAATGCACAGGCTAAAGGCAAAGGCCGAAGGCAGACCCTGCGCGGCCCGCAAGTGTGGTAACGGTGACAGCCGCGCGCGTAAACTTGCGCCCCATGTCAAATCAAGCCACATTTCCGGTCACCAACGAAGCCACGCAGGCCGCGCCACGCGCACCGGTAGACGCGCTCCTGTTTGACCTCGGCAACGTATTACTCGATGTTGATTTTCACTGCGCATTCCGCGAATGGGCGCAATGCGCGGACGTGCCGGTCGAGACCATCGCCGCGCGCTTCAAACAGGATGCCGCTTACGACGCGCATGAGCGCGGCGAGATCAGCGGCGCTCAGTATTTCGCGGCATTGCGCACGATGTTAGAAATTGACTTGACCGGCACCGAGTTCGCTCAAGGCTGGTCGTCGATCCTGCGCGGTGTGATTCCTGGAGCGGACACGTTGCTCGCCACGCTGGCCGCCACCACACCGGTGTATATCTTCTCCAACACCAACGCCTTGCATTTCGCGCGTTGGGGCACGGACTACCCGGCACTGCTGGCCCCGGTGACGCAGGTATTTTGCTCGCACGCTATTGGCCTGCGCAAACCGGCGGCGGCGGCGTTTAACAAGGTGTGCGCTTTGATGAACACCGCGCCCGGGCGCGTCGCGTTTTTTGACGACCTGCCGGAAAACGTGGCAGGCGCGCGCCGCTGCGGGTTGCAGGCGTTTCAGGTGACATCACTCGATGACATCCATCACGCGCTCGCACATGGCATCATGCTGTCCCGCTGAATCAATCAACAGCCGTTGAACCAGCCGCCATCACGGATAAAGCCATGAAATTTTTCCGGCACGGATGGTTGGCGCTCACCCTGAGCCTGACCAGCGCTTTCGCGCTGTTGAACGCAGGCGCGGCTGTGGCCCAGCCGTTCCCCAGCAAACCAGTCAGAGTCATCGTCACCTTCCCGCCCGGCGGCACGCCCGACATCTATGGCCGCATCCTCGCGCAAGAGTTGTCAACGCTGTGGAAGCAATCGGTGCTGGTCGAAAACAAAACCGGTGCCGGCGGCGCGATCGGCACCGATTTTGTGGCCACCGATGTTGCGTCGATTTTGAAGCGGCCCGATTTTCAGGAGCGCATGACGGCCGATGCGCTCGAACCGGTAGGTGGCACGCCGGAAGAATTTGCTGCCCAGATCGCAGCCGGCCTGGGCAGTTGGAGCCGCCTCATCAGGGCGGCGAATATCCGGGTTGATTAAATCCAGGTCTAATGAATAAGAACCGCTTGCACCAACGGTTTCCGTGGCACCCTCCTTTTCTCATCAACCCTTTTTTAACGCAACAGGAGTTTCAAGAATGTCTGGTAAATCAATTGGCTTCATCGGTCTTGGCATGATGGGCGTGCCGATGGCCGCCAACCTGCTCAAGGCCGGCCACGCAGTACTCGGGTTTGATATGCGCGCCGGCGCCGCCGCCACACTGCGCAGCGACGCCCGCTTCACGCTCGCTGCCAGCGCACTCGATGTGGCGGGTGCTGCGGACATCGTCATCCTGATGCTGCCCGACAGCAAGATCATCGACAAATTGCTATGGGCCGATGGCTTCGCCGCACGCTTGCCAAAGGGCGCGCTGCTGATCGACATGAGTTCGTCCGACCCGATGCACAGCCAGACCAATGCCGCCAAACTGGCCGCGCTCGGCGTCCGCTTTGTTGATGCGCCGGTGTCAGGCGGCGTCAAGCGCGCCGTCAGCGGCACGCTCGCCATCATGATGGGCGGCGAGACGGCGGATGTGGAGGCGGCGCGCCCACTACTGGCCGCGATCGGCACCACGCTGGTTCACACCGGCAAGGCCGGCTCCGGCCATGCAGTCAAGGCGCTCAACAACTATGTATCTGCCGCAGGCTTGCAAGCGGTGTGCGAAGCGCTGACAGCGGCGGAGAAGTTCGGCATCGACCCGAAAGCGGTCAACCAGGTCATCAACGCCTCCTCGGGCAAGAACAACACGACCGAGAACAAGGTCGAGGCCTTCATGCTCAACGGCGCGTTCAACTCCGGCTTTGCGCTGGCGCTGATGCGCAAGGATGTGGAGACAGCGGCCAACTTTATCGACGCGATGCAGACCCCGGGCGAGTTGGCACGCGAGTGCGTTACCCACTGGCGTGCGGCGGAGAAATCGCAGGCGGCCGGGGTCGATCACACGGCCATGTATGCGCATGTTCAGGGACGCAAGTGACATCATGGTGAACCGTGCGCAGGGCTGCGCGGCGCTACGGCTGCGCGGTGGCTGGGTTGTGTGGTGGCCGAATTGCGTGATGGCTTCTGAGCCGCCCGCACCAAGGGTTTTGGCAGCATATGGCCTGAGATCGTTTCGCACCAACGGTTTCCAGCTTGACCCATGAGCGAAAACCAAACCGGCCCCTGTCAACAATGCGGTGCCTGCTGCGCCGCGTTTCGCGTGTCGTTCTATTGGGCCGAGGTGCAGCCGCCATCGGTTCCAGCCCATTTCACCGGGCGCATCAGCCCGCACATAAGTTGCATGGCGGGCACCAACCAGGCCGCGCCCCACTGCATTGCGCTACAAGGTGAAGTGGGACGCGCCGTGACCTGCACGGTGTATCCGCAACGCCCGCCACCCTGCCGCGAGATGCAACCGGGTGATGACAAATGCAAGCGGGCGCGCGCGCTGCATGGGTTGCCAGAGTTGGTACCGGCATGATGGACGGCGCATCGGGCATGGCAGATGACTGACACCGGAACACCTAACCGGATTCCCTGGACAGCATGACGTGAGGGCACACACATGACCACTTCTCATACCGCCGGCGTCATCGGCTTCTACGACACGCACCCGATCAACGAAGACGAAATTCTCGCCAAGCTGGCGGCGCGCGGCGATGACATCGATACGCTGACCGAAGCGACCCTCAAGGATTTCGACCAGGATCATTACGGCGGGATTGACGTCGTTGATGCGCTCGCAGCGCGCGCTGGCATCACGCGCGCGCATCATGTGCTCGACGTGTGCAGCGGCATGGGTGGCCCGGCGCGCTGGATCGCACACCGGATTGGCTGCCGCGTCACCGGCCTTGACTTGACCCAGAGCCGCGTTGAATCGGCGCGGCGCTTGACGGCGCGCGTCAAGCTTGCTGCGCTGGTTGATTTCGTGCAGGGCGATGCCACGGCGATGCCGTTGCCTGCGGCTGGGTTCGACGTGGTGATAAGCCAGGAAGCATGGCTGCACGTTCCCGATAAAGCGGCGGTGATTGGCGAGGCGGTGCGGGTGGCCAAACCGGGCGGCGTGATTGGGTTCACCGATGCGGTGGTGTGCGCGGCGCTCACGCCAGAGCAGGACGCGCGCCTCGCGGCAGAAATGCACGCGCCGGGTCTGGCGACAGCGGATCGCTATCTCGCGCTGTTGCGCGCACACGGCTGCGCCATCGAGCATTGCGAAGATTTGTCGAGCCAGTGGAGCGGCGTGCTGGTCAAGCGGCTGGCGATGTACCGCTCGCTGCGCGACACCACGGCGGCGAAATTCGGTGAAGCGCATTTCGCTGCGTGGGATCACACCTACAGTTTCTTTGTGGGCTTGTTCACAGCAGGCAAGTTGGGCGGCGCGCGCATCGTCGCACGCACACCGTCATAAGGGCGCGAGCGCAGGTTGTAGCGAATGCTGCGCCCATCGGTTGCTAGCGGCGCAGCTTGAACAAGTTCAGATCAATCGCCATCCCCATCGCCTGATACCCGGCGCGGTTGGGATGCAGCTTGTCGCCCGGCCCACCCACCGTGTTGTCGGGAACGAACTCGGCCTTCATCTCGCCGGTCTGCGCGTCGGTGGTGGCGCGGTCAAAATCGGCGACACCATCGAACACACCGCTGTTGCGGATGTAGTCGTTGAGCTTCTTGCGCTTCTCGTCCTGGAGCTCGAACCCGTGCGCGGGCAGCTTGGCGCCGAGCGCCGAGGTCAGTGTCGCGCCGATCACCTTCACGCCCGGCAACTTCGCGCGGATTTGTGTCACGCCAACATGCATACCATTGGTCACGGCATCGACTTCAGCGTTGCCGTTTTTCGAGAAATCATTGGTGCCTTCGAGCCAGATCACCGCCTTCACACCCGAGAGTGTGAGCACATCGCGCTCCAGCCGCATCAGCGCCGAGGGGCCGCCGGGGAAAGGTTTTTGCGGTGAATATTCTTTCGGCCCCACCACTTGGTTGCCGCCGATGCCCTGGTTCACCACCACCCAGCGTGTGCCGGTCTTGCCAGCCGAGGCGTTTAGCCGCCGCGCCAGCACATCAGGCCAGCGGTCGTCGCCATTCATGGTCGAGGCGGTGCCGTCGGTGATTGAATCACCAAAGGCGACGATGGCCCCCACGCCCTTGGGCGCAGCCATGTCAAGCGCGTCGAGGAAATACCACGAGGCGGTAGCGTACGGAAACGCCTCTTCGCCCGCCACGTGCCCCTGCGCGCCTGCGCCCGGCAGCGTGACATAAGACGATTGCAGCGCCTTGGCATGCCAGGTCATCGGGCCGCTGCTGCCGGCCACATGAAAGCTCACTGCCAGCTTGCGCCCGCGCAAATCGTTGCCCGGTTTGACAAACGGCAGCGCCACCGCATCGCTCCACACCGACGCGCCGGCCGGCACCGTCACCGACTTTTTGCCGCCGAAGGTGACCGCGCGGTTGGTACCGGGCAGCAGCGCCGAGCCAGACCATTGCAGACCAACGAACGCGCCATCGAACCTGACCGGCTGCGTGCCGAGCGCATTGGAAAAACGCAGCCGCGTTTTGCTGCCCCAATACTCGGGCTTGACGATCAAACGAAACGATTGATCGTTCGCGCCAGTCTCGGGCGACGGAAACACGCGCGACAAATTCGGCTGCGCCGACGGATTGCCGACCGGGTACGGCCCCTGCGCCGAGGCGGTCCAGCTGGTCACCCAATTCACCGGCGATGATGCGGGCACCGCTGCTGATGCCACTGTTGTCACCGCAGACGCCGCCATCGACGCACCCATCAACGACACCCACGCCCAACGTTTGGCCACTTGCAGCATGATGATCTCCTCGGAAAAATTGTCATGATTTGTCGCGCGCATTATGCATCGGTGTCCGCATGGATGCAGGAGCGCGCTTGCGCGCGAACCCAATCCGCCACCTCGCGCTTGCGCGCGAACCCAATCCGCCACCTCGCGCTTGCGCCCGAACCCAATCCGCCACCTCGCGCTTGCGCCCGAACCCAATCCGCCACCTCGCGCTCGCGCGCAGGCGCGCTCCTGCGGACCGGCAAGCCGGACGAAGCGTCGGCAATTCCGCCATCCGCTCGCGTAAACTTGCCGCACTTTTAATACCAACACCGTGAGGAGAAACCCCGATGCGCCCGAACAAGATCAAACAGATGTGGAAAGAAGGCAAGCCGGTCACACTCGGCTGGCTGTCAATCAACAGCACTTTCACCGCCGAAGTCATGGCGCGCCAAGGGTTCGATGCCTTGTGTATCGACCTGCAACACGGCATCACCGAGCTCTCGGGCCTGCTGCCCATGCTGCAAGCGGTGTCGCAGACCGACACCTCGCCGGTGGTGCGGGTGCCGTGGAACGACGCCGCCGTCATCATGAAGGCGCTCGACCTCGGGGCTATGAGCATCATCGTGCCGATGGTGAGCACCGCCGAAGAAGCGGCGCGCGCGGTGGCAGCCTGCCGCTACCCGCCTACCGGCATGCGCTCGTCCGGGCCAGTGCGTGCCGTGCATTACGGCGGGGCCGATTATCTGGCCAAGGCCGATGATGAGATCCTCGTCATCGCCATGGTCGAGACCAAAGAGGGCATCGCCAATCTCGACGCGATCTGCGCCACGCCCGGGCTCGATGCGATCTACATCGGCCCGTCCGACCTGTCGTTCGCGCTTGGCTTGTCACCCAAGATGGACAACACCGACCCGCTGCATTTGGCGACCTGCGACAAGATTCGCGACGCGGCGCACAAGCATGGCAAGAAGGCCTGCATGCACACCATGAGCGCTGCATTTGCGGCCAGTTCTCTCAAGCGCGGTTTTGATCTGGTGATGCTGACCTCCGACATTACTTGCATGGTCGCAGGGGTGCGCAAGCAGTTGGATGATTTGAAAGCCGCCGCAGGATAAAGTTGAACCATCAGCGGCCCAAGAGCCGCTCCAGTCAACGGTTTCAACCACATAACCGATGAAACCGTTGACTGCCAAGGGTTGTAGAGCACCACCCCAGAAGGAGTTAACCATGTTGCGTCGCGCATCTTTATTTCTCACTCAGGTAGTGGCTGTCGCCACGGCCACATGGCTCGCTGCACCCGCAGCACAAGCACAGAGCCCAGCCAGCACCGCACACTACCCCTCCCGCCCGGTCAAATTCATCGTCCCGATCACCCCGGGCGGCAGCAACGATGTGGTGGCGCGCGTAATCGCACAAAAACTCACCGACGCCTGGGGTCAGCCGGTCGTCGTTGAGAACCGCCCCGGCGCAGGTATGAACCTTGGTGCCGATGCAGTGGCCAAGAGCGCGCCCGATGGCTACACCTGGCTGCTCGGCGCCAACAATATTTTTGTCACCAACCCGCACGTCGGCAAGACCCCGTTTGATGGCTTCAAGGATTTCGCGCCCGTCACCACGGTGGCGACGGTGCCGTTCGTGCTGGTGGTGCATCCGTCAGTGCCGGCCAACAACGTCGCCGAGCTGGTCGAGTACTCCAAGAAAAATCCCGGCAAGCTCAACTACGCCTCCAGCGGTAACGGCTCGCCACAACACCTCGCCGCCGAAATGCTCAGCCACGTGGCGGGGCTCAAGATGCAACACGTGCCCTACAAAGGTGCGATCCCGGCCATTACCGATTTACTCGGTGGCCGGATTCAGGTGTTCATCGGTGGGGTGAACTCACTGCTGCCGCACATCAAAGACGGCAAGCTGCGCCAGCTCGCCGGTGCCGGCAGCAAACGCTTCGCCGCGTTTCCCGATTTGCCGGCGATTGCCGAGACGGTGCCGGGCGTGGCGGTAGACATCTGGCTTGGCGTGTTCATGCCGGCCGGCGTGTCCAAAGACATCATCAGCAAAGTCAACGCTGACATCGCCAAGGTACTCAATGCCGCCGATGTGAAAGCCACGCTTGCCTTACAGGGTATTGAACCGTCCCTGAGCACACCCGAGGCGCTCACCACCATCATTCGCGACGACCACGCACGCTGGGGCCGGGTGATCCGCGAGGCGAATATCAAGGCTGATTAAACCCACGGGTGTCAGCCGAACCCGCGAATACATAAGTTGTCCCGTCATCCGATCGAAACCAATCTCCCCGTGACACCACTCCCCAACACCGAAACCCCGGTGCCGTCGCCAGCCAGCGCCACCAGCGTCTACGGCAGCGACTCCATCGCCGCCTGCCTGCGCGCGCTCAACCTGCCTTACCTCGCCCTCAACCCCGGCGCCAGTTATCGCGGCTTGCATGACAGTCTGGTCAACCACCTCGGCAACGCTGCGCCGCAAATGCTGCTGTGTCTGCACGAGGAGAACGCGATTGCTATCGCGCACGGTTACGCCAAAACATCTGGCCGCATGATGGGCGCAGTGGTGCATTCCAACGTCGGCCTGATGCACGCAGCAATGGCGGTGTTCAACGCCTGGTGCGACCGCGTGCCGGTGCTGATGCTCGGTGCCACTGGCCCGTGGGACGCAGCGCGGCGCAGGCCGTGGATCGACTGGATTCACACGGCGTCTGACCAGGGCGCGCTGGTGAGTGACTACACCAAGTGGGACAACCAGCCAGGCTCGATCCCCGCCGCGATTGAAGCAATGCTGCGCGCAAGCCAGATTGCGCAGACCGTGCCGCGCGGCCCGGTGTATGTGAATCTCGACGCTGCGTTGCAAGAGCAAAAGATGGACGCACTCGCAACCATTCCCGACCCTGCGCGTTACGCCGCGCCCACCGCGCCACCGCCTGCGGCTGCCGACATCGCGCTTGCAGCGGCATTGCTCGCCGGCGCGAAAAACCCGGTGATCCTGTTCGGCCGCATGTCGCGCAATCTTGACGACTGGAACCGCCGCGTGGCGCTGGCCGGAAAATTGCAAGCGCGCGTCATCACCGACCTCAAAACCGGCGCGACCTTTCCCACCGCTCATGCGCAATACGTTGGCCCGCCCGGCAACTTCATGTCTGCGCCCTCGTGCGCGGCACTGCGCGAGGCCGATCTGGTGTTGCTGCTCGATTGGGTCGATCCGGGCGGCGCATTCAAGCAAGCGATGCAAGGCAAAGCGGTCACCGCCAAAGTGATCCACGCCTCGCTCGACTCGCACAGCCACCGCGGCTGGAGCATGGACAGCGGCAGCCTGCAGCCGGCCGATGTGTTCCTGCTGTGTGAACCGGATGCAGCAGTGGCGGCGTTGCTCGACGCCGTGCCAGCGAAACCGCAACGCGAGTGGCCCGCGCGCGCGTCGCTCGCCCCCGCGCCAGTGGACGACATCGTCAGCATCCGCGCCCTTGCCGATGCGCTCAATCTGATCGCCACCCAACCACCCATCACCCTCGCGCGCCTGCCGCTCGGTTGGAACGGCGCATACCGCGACTTCAACCACCCGCTCGATTACCTCGGCGCAGACGGCGGCGGTGGCGTCGGTGCCGGGCCGGGCAACGCGATTGGCACCGCACTCGCGTTGCGCGACATGCAAAGCGAGCGCCTCTGCGTCGCCATCATCGGCGATGGCGATTTTCTGATGGGCAACACGGCGGTGTGGACGGCAGTCCACTACGGCATCCCGCTGCTCATGATCGTCTGCAACAACCACTCGTTCTTCAACGACGAACTGCACCAGGAGCGTGTCGCCAAAGAACGCGGCC
The DNA here is from genome assembly GCA_031428855.1 of Burkholderiales bacterium. Taxonomy (GTDB): domain Bacteria; phylum Pseudomonadota; class Gammaproteobacteria; order Burkholderiales; family JAEUOS01; genus CANJDH01. The sequence continues at coordinate 15,040 of JANOYK010000114.1, forward strand.
GCCCGCCAGAAAACAAATGGATCGGCCAGCGCATCAGCGAACCCGACATCGACATCGCGCAGATGGCGCGCTCGATGGGGGCGCAAGGCATCGGCCCGGTCAAGCGCAAGCAGGACATTGCGGCGGCGCTGGCGCAAGGGATCGCGTTTGTGCGTGCCGGCCAGGTGTGCGTGATCGACGCGTCGGTTGCGCCGGGGTATGACGCGAATATGAGTGGCAGTGTGGTGGCGAGTCAGAAGCGGTAGACCGCTCGTCACCCTGCCCGTGCGGCTATAGCCATTGGCAATGGTAGTTGCCGCACGCCTGACTCTTTGACAGTGCGCTCCCCGCTCAAGCCCTATCCATGCGCTTCTGCGGCCCACCCCTGCCGAAATCCGCATCCACCAAGGTTTTCAAGCCATCGTACAAAATATAAGTGTGCGGCGGCACCACTCCTTCACTCACCTTGCACCCGCCCCCGCCACGCGGCAGCAGCGGCTGCCACGGTGCGTTTCGGTTTAGTGGCAGGCTTGCGCTTCACTGCCACCTCACCAAGACTTTGCAGCACGATTTCTGCGCCCTGCTTGGTGCGCACCACCAGTGACAACTCCGCGCCAGCCGCGCGTATATAGCGCCGCAGCGTTGACAGGAGCAAATCGGTGCGCTTTTCCAGCTGAGCCACGGCGACCTGTCCGACACCTAATTTGCGCGCAATCTCGGATTGTGTTTTGTCCATTGCACGGCGAATCTCGCCAACAGAATCGGCGTACGCGATCGTATCGCGCGACATCTGCGCCGCCTTTGCCTCAATCCAGTCACGCTCCTTCTTTGGCAAGCGCGCGATGATTTCGTTTATGTTGCGTGCCATTTTCAGTCACCTCTTTGGTGTGTCCGCAGCTTTGACTTGCCGCAAATGTGAATCGAACCGCCCATCTGCAATTTTGATCAATTGCTTGTAGAACAGGTCTTGTTTTTGTCCCTGCTTGTCTCCTGCCACCAGCACGATGGCCGCCCGGTCCGGATCAAACGCAAAAAGCGCGCGCCACACTTCGCTGCCGTCGTGGGCAGTAAAGCGCAATTCCTTCATGTTTGCGTGCTTGGAGCCGGTGAGCGTGTCAACATACGGTCGACCGGTGCCGGGGCCGTCCTTTTCGACGAATTTGGCAGCCGCCAGCAGATTGCGCCGCACGTCTTCACCAAACCCCCAAAATTCGGTTTCGAACGCATCATGGAACAGCACTTTCCAAATCATGCATTTAAGCTTATCTCCAATTTCATTTTAAGATGATATAAGGTTAACATGATTAAATTTATTTTGCGCCACCTGCAGTGCTGGGGCATGGCGGCAACGAGTCCGTGTGTAAATTCAACGGCTGCATAATCATTCTTTTCCGGTCCACATTGTCAATCGAATGTCTGCAATGACTGCGCTTAGCGTCAATGTTTCCAAATTTTCCCGCAACCTCTGCGATTTTCCACATCAGGTGCAGCATTCCGGACAAGTGCTCGATATCACACGCTTCGGGCGCGTGGTCGCCCGCGTGTCGCCCGCGCCATTCGCATCATCTGCAGGCGCTCCCGCCGCTGACGGATACCCGATTGCGCAGCTCGATGCCCACCTCGCCAGAGGCCCTCGCCTTGATCCGGCAGACCGCGAAGCGATGGTCAAAGACCTTCGCGCGCAACGTAACTAAGCTCTCGCCACGATGATCAATTCCTCTAGCCTGCCTTTGTTTCAACCGGTCGCCCGCCGCGTCGCAACCAGTCCTCAGCGTTGGCGCGCCGCCGCGCTATGTCTGTTCGCCCTCACCTTGTCACCTGCTTTGGCAAATGATTCCCGCGCCGACATCTGGGTCTGCACCGATCCGGAGACCGGTGCCAAAACTTACACCGGCAAGCCGCGCAACACACGCCATTGCCGCAGCACTGACATCGGCAGCGGCACTGCGCCGCCCACCGCCGCTGCGCGGGCTGCCGCACCGGCCTCCACGGCTTCCGGCACGCGCCCCGCCGGTGTCGCTACTGCCCGCACCGCGAGCGACCGGCCGGCCTTCACGCCCGAGTCGCGCGCGCGTGATTCAGACCGCAAGCAAATCCTGCAAGAAGAACTGGATGCGGAGAACCGCAAGCTGGCCGAGTTGCACCGCGAGTTCAACAACGGCGCGCTGGTGCGCCGCCCGGAAGAAACCGATAACGCCAAGTTTGCTGACCGCAAACAGCGTCTGTCGAGCGAGTTGGAGCGCACCCGCATCAACGTGCGCACGCTCGAGCGTGAGCTGGGGCGCTTGTAACCGGCGGTACTGGTGGATCGATAAGAATGGCTCCAGGAGCCATTCTTAAACGCCATTGCACCGCGATTGCACCGCCATTGCCATCACGCCGAATGCCACCGCCGCCTGCCGTCAGCGATACACCAGCCCCGGCAGCCACAGCGCGTCAAGGCCGTAAAATCTGCCACATGAGCCTCACTCCCTCTCTGCTCCTGGTGCTCCTGGCCGGCGCTGCGGCACTCGGGCTGGCCGGTGCGCCGGCCGCCCGCGCCGACGCTGTCGTCGTGCTCAATTCAGTCAGCCACAACGCCAGCCTGATCGACCCGAAAACCTACAAGGAAATCCGCCGCGTGCCGGCCGGCAATATGCCGCACCACATGATGGCGACACCGGATGACGATGCCTTGCTGGTCGGCAGCACCGGCAACAACAAGCTGATTTTTCTGGATCGCAAAAACGGCACCGTCACCGGCCAGATGGCGATGCTCGATCCGTATCAGCTGGCGTTTTCGCCCGACCGCAAATGGTTTGTCACCGCGGCGCTGCGGATGGACTATGTGGATATTTATAACGGCGCGGACATCACGGCGCGGCGTGACGGCGCGCAACCGGTTAAACGGGTCAAGACCGGTAGCATGCCCTCGCATCTGGCGTTCTCGGCCGACAGCAAACTGCTCTACGTGACCGAGCAGGGCGCGGGCAGCATCGCGGTGATCGATGTGGCCGCGCAAAAACTGTTGCAGTCGATCAAGGTAGGGCCCGAGCCGGCCGGCATCTGGGTCACCCTGGACGACAAGGAAATCTGGACCGGTGTGATGGGGTCGGACCACATCGCCGTGATTGACCGCGCCAGCCACAAAGTCACGGGCAAAATTGTCACCGGCAAAGGCGCGCACAATATTTTCCCGCGCGGCGATGGCAAGCATGTGCTGGTGTCCAACCGCGTCGCCAACACGGTCTCGCTGGTGGACTGGGCCAATAAGAAGGTGGTCGATAGCTACAGCGTCAAGGGCGGGCCCGATTGCCTCGAAATCATTCCTGCCACCAATGAAATGTGGGTCACGGCGCGCTGGGCGCGTCAGGTGGTGGTGGTTGATCTGACCACCAAGGCGGTCAAGGCGGTGATACCGGTTGGGCATTCGCCGCACGGCATTTACTACCATGCGCATGCACCGCGCAGATGAGAGTGGCGCGCGGGTAGCGCGATGAGGCAGCGCAAATGAATCCACTCGCACGATGGCTTGGCGCATGGCTGGTGCCGCTGTTGGTGCTGGCGGGGTTGCCGCTGCCAGTCCGGGCGCTATGCAGCGGCACGCTGTATCTGACGATTGACACCGGCTCGATGTCGCAAGCCGGGTTAATCGCGCAGACGCTTAAAAAACACGCAGTCAAGGCCACCTTTTTTCTCGCCAATGAGAAGACCGTGAATGGCGATACCTCGCTGGGTGATGCCTGGATTCCTTATTGGCGCGCGCGCGCGGCCGAGGGCCATACCTTTGGCACGCACACGTTTGACCACACCTACTGGAAAGGCGACCTGCCCGGCAACAAGGTGCGGGTGCGGCCGCAGTTTGGCGCACGGGCCGGCCAGATGCAGGAATGGGGCGAGGCCGACTACTGC
>JANOYK010000115.1:0-2582 GCA_031428855.1 Burkholderiales bacterium
CGAGCGGCTTGCGGCCGCGTTTGGGGTGGTGCTTGTGCTTGTCACCAGAGACCGCTGCTGCATTGGTGGTGTCTGCATCGCTGCCCGCTTCACTGTTCTGGGCGGACCCATCTTCTTCCTGCGCAGGCGCAGCTTGCGTCGTAGCAGCCAGACCTTCGGCTTCGTTGAAGAACATGTCCTTCTGTTCAGAGCCGCGCACCTCGCTGCGGGCGGCGAACATCTTGTGCATCGCCCGCGCGAGGCGCTCTTTGAGCAGGTCGCGCTCGACGCGCAGTACGCGGTTCTCGCCGGTCAGGGCATCGCGTTCGGTTTGCAACACTTTGTGCTCAGTGCGCAGTGACTCGTGCTGCGTACGCAGTGAATCACGTTCGGTTTGCAGCGCTGCCAGCGCGCAGCGCATGGCATTGAGTTGCTTGTTTGTCGGCTGCGTGGTCATCGTCCGGTTTGACACCGGACGGTGTTGTCGAGTTCCTCATTGATGCAATATTTTTATACAGCATTGCGATGTTTCCGATGTTTCTTGTGACGGCGCGCAGTGTGACGGTGCGCAGTCCTTTCGCAGATCCTCTTTTAAGCGGCGCGCTTGTAGTGAACCACATCGTGACCGCGCATCGCTTGCAGATCAATGCCGTCGAGCAGCCAGTGCAGTTGCTGCACTGTGAGGTCGATGACCTGCGCGTCCCCGCACGGCCCCTGTGCGTCTTGGCGCGGCCAGATGAAACGCTCGCTCTCCAGACGTTTGTGCAGCAGCCAGAAGCCGTTGCGGTGCCAGCCGAGCAGCTTGATGCGGTCGCGCCGCCGGTTGGTGAAGACGTAGACGGCGGTGGCAAACGGGTCGCTGCCGAGTTCGTGTTCGACCAGGGCGGTCAGGCCGTTGATGGCTTTGCGGAAGTCGATGGCTTCGCGGTGCAGGTGAACCGTGAGACCAGGATTCAGCGTGAACATGGCAGCCCCGCCAGTGCCTGCAGCACTTGCGCCCAGGGTGCTTGCTCTGATGATCCCTGTGGTGGCTGTGCTGTGCCGGCCTTGTCGCCGCCGACTTCGATGCGCACTTGCACGCCGTTGGGTAGCTGCGCTTGCAGCATGGCTGCGCCGTTGCTCCACATCCGTTCAGCTGCGCACTCAACCTCGGGCAGACGCACGGCGATGAAGGCGCTGCGCGGTGTCTTGCCTTTGCGTTGCAGTCCGGGCCCGGCTTCAATTCTCTCTGCTACCGTCTCTGCCCGCTCCTGCTGACTGGCGGCATACAGCGTGTGCCGCGATAGGCGATTCTCGCGTGCGTACTGCGCCAGCGTGATCCCACGCGCTGCAGCGCGCTTGAGGTGCTTGCGCCACCGTGCCAGCTTGACTTTGTTGGCCATCGTCCGTCTCTCCTCGTCGAAAATAGAGGAGATTGATGCCTCGCCCGGAATTTGGATAGGGCGGGGTTTAAAGACCGCTTACTTTAATTCGACGCCGGCCCCTTTGACGATTCAACCTGAAGGGGCGGCAGTCGCTCAAGATGGTGCTGGCAGCCAACAAGCGCTTGCACACGGCGTATCTGCTCAGAGAGTCCTTCGGTCAACTGTGGGACTACGAGCGTGAAGGCTGGGCGCGGCGCTTCTTCGAGAACTGGCGCGCCAGTCTGAAGTGGCAGCGCTTGCCTGCCTATGAAAAAAATTCGCTCAGATGATTGACCGGCATTGGGATGGTATCGCGGCCTACTACAAGGCGGAGAACAAGGTGTCGCTTGGGTTCGTCGAGGGCTTCAACAACAAAATCCGGGTGATCCAGCGCCGTGCATACGGGCTGCGCGATGAAGAATATCTGCGCCTCAAAATTCTCACTTGCATGCTCCCTGCGCTCTAAAATCACCCAAAATCACCCACTCGATTCCGTGAAGACCCAAAAAAGGAATTAAAGAGGTACGGCTGTCTTCAAATCAAAATCCGCCTGCAGGCCAAGCCAGAATTCAGCGCTGGTGCCAAAGTAACGTGCCAGGCGCAATGCGGTATCGGCCGAAACGCCACGACGCTCGCGCACAACGTCGTTGATTCGAGAGGCAGGCAGGCGCAACGCCATCGCCAGCGCATGGGCGTTGAGGCTCATGGGAATCAGAAATTCCTCACGCAGGATCTCACCAGGATGGATCGGGCGCATTTTATTGACGATGGCCATGCCAACCTCCTTTCAGAGAACTCTGCGGATCAATTCATCTGGCCAGCTGACTGGCTTACTGGTCTTGCGTAAAAACAAGTTCGCAATGTGGCTGAAAGCCTTGGTGGAAGCGGGTATCAGAGCACTAATGATGGAAACCGTTGGTACGGGCGGGTTTCAGACTCGCGTCATCGAAGCACCCATTCGCCTGCTTCCTTTATCGCTCGATACATCGCATCCGGAGCCAGGTCAATGTCGCCGGGCCAGGTGACCACGCCATCCTCGATATGCGCCGGTTGAAAAACCATGGGGTCTATGAGCGCTTTAAATACGCCGTGCGGCTTTCAAGCCGTGATCCAGAGGGCATTGCGCGTGGGGCTTCAAATCTTCTCGCGGCAGTCGCGCGGCGCGATTCGTGCAGATTCACGAGGCGCGCGGCATTTCGG
>JANOYK010000116.1:0-15995 GCA_031428855.1 Burkholderiales bacterium
GCATCGGCATTGCTGCCGGGCTGGCAGTGTTGTCGCGTCTGCGCGTCAGAGGCCCGCGCATGTATCAAGCGCTGCACAATCATGGCCGCACCCTGATGGCAGAGCTGGAAATACTCGGGCGCGAAACCGGCGTGCCGGTGAGCGCACGCGGCCCCGGCCCGGTGTTCTGGATTGACCTCGCCGACACACCGGCACCGGTACCCGCATCCGACGCGCCGGCCGGCGAGCATCCGCGCTACGAAACCTTCCGCCTGAAGATGCTCGATCATGGCGTGCGCGTGCTGCCGGGCGGCGCGTGGTATTTGAGTGAAGCCCACAGTGACGCCGATATTGACGCCACGCTTGATGCCGCGCGCGCGGTGTTGACGGCCATCGGAGCCGGTGCTTGACCGCTCTGCGCTGGGCCGCAGGTATGTTTCTGGTTGCCGGTGCGGCTGCGGCACCGCTCAATCTGCTGCATGCCCATTTTTTCAGCGGTGCCGAATTGGCGCGCGTGCCGCTGACACGCAGCGGCCTGGCCAGTGTGGCGCAGGCTTACGCGCCGCTCATCATCACACTGCGCCCGGAACAAAGCCCGGTCGCGGTTTTTTTAGAAACGGAGTTCGCTGCGCAGCCCGGCGCCAAGCCGGATGCGGCGCCGGGGATGCAGGGGGCCGATGCAGCCAAGAGCGCCAACCGCTATGTCACGCACCTCATTAGCGGCAACACCATTGCCGCGAAAGCCGATGCAGTGTTGCCGGCCGGTGCGGGCAGTGCGGCAGCGCGCGCTGACAGCGTGACCCTGCTGCGCACCAACATCAATACCGCAGGCCTTTACACCGTGCTGGTGAGCGAATCGGCCACACCGGCAGCGCTGCCATCGAAAACCACGCTGACCGTGCGCGCCAACACCCGCCGCGCCGATGCGGTCAATGTGCTGGCCGGCATCGCCTTCATGCTGATTGGCGCGGTCACGCTGTTTGCGACCGGAAAGCGGCGCGCGCGCTAACGCGCGGCGCTGCCGTTTGGAACAGCGTCAGAACCCGGCGCTGCCGCGTTGGAACAGCGTCAGAACCCGACGCTGCCGCGTTGGAACAGCGTCAGAACCCGACGCTGTTTTTACCTTTCAGCTTCAACATATCACGCGCCTCATCGGGCGTCGCCACTTCGAGTGACAGCGCTTCGAGAATCGTGCGGATGCGGCGCACCTGATCGGCATTGGTCTTGGCCAGCGTGCCAGGTCCGTCCCACAGCGAATCTTCAATACCGACACGGCAATTGCCGCCCATGATGGCCGACATCGTGATGAGCGGCATTTGATTGCGCCCGGCACCGAGCACCGACCAGACGTAGTCATCCCCAAACAGCCGGTCGGCCGTGCGCTTCATCTGCATCACATCTTCCGGATGCGGGCCGATGCCGCCGAGCAAGCCGAACACCGACTGGATGAACAATGGCGGCTTGACAATCTGGCGCTCCAGAAAATGTGCCGCCGTGTAGAGATGGCCGATGTCATAGCACTCGATCTCAAATCGCGTCTGATTGGCCGAGCACGATTCGAGAATGTATTGGATGTCCTTGAACGTATTCTTGAAAATACGCTCGTCTGAACCGGCCAGATACGGCACTTCCCAATCGTGCTTCCAGTTCTTGTAGCGCGACAGCATCGGGTACATGCCGAAATTCATCGAGCCCATGTTGAGCGACGCGACTTCGGGTTTGAGCTGCAGCGCCGGTTGCAGGCGCTCTTCAATCGTCATGGTCGGCGCGCCGCCGGTGGTGAAGTTAATCACCACGTCCGAGCGGCTCGCAATATCGGGGGCAAACTCGCGGAACCATTTGGGATCTTGCGTTGGCCGTCCATCTTTCGGATCGCGCGCATGCAAATGCACAATCGCCGCGCCCGCCTCGGCGGCACCGACCGCCGCATCGGCAATCTCCTTCGGTGTAATCGGCAAATGCGGCGACATCGTCGGCGTGTGGATTGCGCCCGTCACGGCGCAGGTGATGATGACTTTACGATTCTGGCGCAGGGCCATGATTTCTCCTCGGTAACACCAAAAAATAAATGGGCGCGCGTCTCGCTGGCATGCATGTCATGCGCAACCGCCGCCCATCAGCGCACCGGCATTCTATGTCAGCCGCCGTACCGGTTGCGCGCTGGCCCCGCACTTGCCACACGCTGGTCACACGCTGGTCACGTACCGCACAGCATGCTGTCCAACTATGCGAATATTGCGCCGCTCCTCACCAACCCTCCCCGAAGGAATCCGCATGAAAGGCATTCTCCTCACCAACGACGGCGCATTTAGCGCTGCCGTAGCGGACATTGACGAAACGCAATTGCACGTTGCGACAGGCGACGCCAACCTCGCGGGCGACGTCACCGTCAAGGTCGATTACTCCACTCTCAACTACAAGGATGGCCTTGCCCTCACCAACAAAAGCCCGGTGGTGCGCAAATGGCCGATGGTGCCGGGGATTGATCTGGCCGGCACGGTCGAGCAATCAAACCACGCCGATTTCAAAGCGGGTGACAAGGTGTTGCTCAACGGCTGGGGCGTGGGCGAAACCCACTGGGGCGGCCTCGCGCAAATGGCACGAGTCAAGGGTGACTGGCTGATCCCTCTGCCGTCGCAGTTCAGCACCAAGCAAGCAATGGCACTCGGCACCGCCGGTTACACCGCGATGCTGTGCGTGATGCGTCTGGAGCAACTCGGCGTCACCAAAGACCAGGGCGAGATTCTCGTCACTGGCGCATCCGGTGGCGTCGGCAGCGTCGCCATCGCGATTCTGTCAGAGTGGGGTTACCAGGTCGTTGCGTCCACCGGCAGGATCAACGAAGCGGACTATCTCAAGTCGCTCGGCGCAGCCGACGTCATCGACCGCGCAGCGTTGAGCGCGCCGGGCAAACCGATGCAAAAAGAGCGCTGGGCCGCCGTGGTTGATTCGGTTGGCTCACACACGCTTGCGAACGCCTGCGCGCAAACCAAATACGGCGGCGTGGTAGCAGCCTGCGGCCTCGCACAAGGCATGGATTTACCCGGCAGCGTCGCGCCTTTCATTTTGCGCGGCGTCACCTTGGCCGGCGTTGATTCAGTGATGGCCCCGAAAGCCTTGCGCGTCAAGACGTGGAACAAGCTCGGCTGCAACATCACCGCCTCCAAACTCGATTCCATCACCAAGGAGATCGGCTTGGGTGAAGCGATTGCGGCAGCGGGCGATCTGATGGCAGGGAAGATTCGCGGACGGGTGGTGGTGAATGTCAATGCGTGATGCTGCTGTCTGAGTCCTCCATGCCTTGGCCGGTGGGGGGCGTGCACCACTAGGCATTGTCCGCCGCAGCCTGCCCGCCCGCGCTGCTGGGCGGTGCGCTCGCATTTCAGAACAGCATCGGATTTCTGATTACGGTCGTGGCTATCAGCATTGCGACCGCGCAATTACCGGCACTGGGAAGCAAAGTGGCCTGGCTGCTGCTGCCGGGCCGATTGTTGGGACTCGCCGCCCTCGCGCCGTTATGGCGGGTGGGGCAAGGTTCGCCTGCGCTGCCCCAACCCCCGGTGACCTGAAATAAACCTGCGGCTGCACAGCGATTTCCCGCGCAAGCGTCTGTACAAGCGTTACGCCAGCGCTGCGTACACACTGCCCTCAAACTTGGTAAACAGCCCCAGCGCCTTCTCGTCCACAAACGGCAACACCTGCATCAAGATCACGCCGCCCATTTTCTGGACCGGGTCAATCCAGAAAAATGTGTTGGGCAACCCGGCCCAGGCGAGGCTGCCGGGTGAGCGGCCAGTGGGTGCGGTCTCTTCATTAATCATGAACGACAGGCCCCAGGTCTTGTGCAGGCCGGGGAAGAATTCGGCGTCACGTGACAGTGCGGGCGACTGCGTGGGCAGCATGCGCACGCGCAGATTGCCCATCGCGTTCTTCGACATCAGCGCGACGGTTTCGGGACGCAGCACCTGATTGCCCTGGTCCGCAACACCGCTCGCGTCTTCGCCGCGTCCGCTGTTGAGGATCATGCGCATAAAGCGCTGATAGTCGCTTGACGTGGAATACAGGCCGCCGCCGCCGGGTTCGAACTCGGGGGTTTGGTTGATTTCGAAATCTGTGACGGCGAGTGCTCCGTCTTCACCGCGCTGATGCACCTTGGCCAGGCGCGCGCGCATGTCTGGAGTGATTTTGAAACCGGTGCTGTGCATGCCGAGCGGGCCGGTGAGGTGGTCGATCAAATACTGGCCGAGGCGTTTGCCGCTCACCGCCTCAATCACCTTGCCGGTCCATTCAATATTGATGCCGTATTCCCAGCGTTCACCCGGATCGAATGCCAGCGGCAGGCGCAGTGAGCGCTCCAGACCCGAACCAGCGCGCGGGATGTTATGCAATTTCTGGAAGCGCGCCATGTCGGGATTCCAGGTGTCGTACACCAGACCCGATGTATGAGTGAGCAGGTGGCGCAGGGTGATCGCCGTCTTGGGCGGGCGCGTGAGCAGTTCACCTTGTGCGTTCCAACCAGTGAGCACCTTGAAATGGGCGAATTCGGGAATCACCTTGGCTGCCGGCTGATCGAGTGCGATGCGGCCCTGCTCCACCAATTGCATCGCCGCTGCGCCGATGATGGGCTTGGTCATTGAGGCCAGCCACACCACCGTGTCCTGGGTCATCGGCGTGCCCTGCCCTTGCACACGCACGCCGGCGCTTCCCTCATAGAGCGTTGCGCTGGCGCTGGTGACAGCTGCGATCACGCCGGGCACATCACCCGTGGCAACCGCATTGCTCAATAAGGCGTCCACCGATTGTTTGAAAACCGCACCGTGCAGGCCGGCTGCGTGGCTGCCGGTATTGGTAGTGGCTGACATTCTGTGATCCCGGTTTAAATTTTGTGTCACAACCCGTCAATAGAAAAGGCCGAAGAAGCGCTCCCAGAGCGGTTCTCCGGCCTCTACCCAGACAGCGCTCAAGCCATCGACGTATACACGCTGCGCTCAAACGCACTGAACACGGCGAGCGAGCGCTGATCGACGAATGGCAGGGTCTGCATCATGGTGACGCCGCCGATTTTTTTCGCCGGGTCGATCCAGAAGTAGGTATTGGCCAGGCCAGCCCAGGCCAGGCTGCCAGCGCTGCGACCGGTCGGCGCAGTGGTTTCGTTAATCATGAACGACAAACCCCAGGTCTTGGGTGTGCCGGGGAAGAACTCGGCATCGCGCGACAGCACCGCATTTTGCGTCGGCAACATGCCCACGCGCAGGTTGCCGATGGAATTTTTCGACATCAGCGCCACCGTGTCCGCGCGCAAAATCTGATTGCCGTTGCCGCGGCCCTCGTTCAGAATCATGCGGATGAAACGCTGATAGTCACTCGCGGTCGAGTAGATGCCGCCACCGCCCGGCTCGAACTCCGGCTCTTGCGGCACTTCTATGGCGGTGACGTTAAAGGTGCCGTCGGCGTTGCGCTGATGCACCTTGGCCAGACGCGCGCGCATGTCCGGTGTGATCTTGAATGCGGTGCTGCCCATGCCGAGTGGTGTGGCAATGTTCTGCGCGATGAATTGCCCCAGACGCATGCCGCTCACTGCCTCAATCATCTTGCCGGCCCAGTCGATGTTGATGCCGTATTCCCAGCGCTCACCCGGATCAAAGCCAAGCGGAATGCGCAGCGCAATGTTGCGCCCCGATCCGGCGCGCGGGATGTTGTTGTTCTTCAGGAACCGCGCCATCTCGGGATTCCAGATGTCATACACAAAGCCCGCCGTGTGCGTGAGCAGATTGCGCATCGTGATCTGCGTCTTCGGCGGGCGGGTGATGGCTTGTCCGCTCGCGTCCCAGCCGGTGAGCACTTTGAATGAAGCCAGTTCGGGCAGGATTTTTGCCGCTGGCTCATCGAGGCCAATCTTGCCCTGCTCGACCAGTTGCATCGCCGCCGCGCCGACGATGGGCTTGGTCATTGACGCAATCCACATCACGGTGTCTTGCCCCATCGCCGCGGTTTGCCCTTGCACCCGCAAGCCGGCCGCGCCTTCATAGATGGTTTGCTGCGGCGTAGTCACTGCCGCCACCACGCCGGGCACATCACCGGCCCGCACTGCGCTGGCCAGCAGCGCATCAGCCGATTGCTTGAACCCGTCGCTGCCGGGGCCGCTGCTGCTGCCGGTGGCAGCGCAACCTGCTGCCGCGCCTGCCGCGAGAGCAGCACCGGTGTGGATGAAGGCTCTGCGGTTGAGTCCGCGATTGAGTACCGGATTGACTTCCGGATTGACTTCCGATTTAACTTCCCATGTGCGTTCCATGTGCGGCTCCTTCAGGGTTGGTTGATACGGCTGGTTGATACGGCTGAAAACTTACCCAAGCAGCCTACGCGTATTCCGGCCGCTGCGGTGTGAACACATCAAGATTGAGCACCGGTTCATCGCCCACCACTTCGCCCCAGTGCATGGTGTTGGGAGGCACCACCAGCAGACCGCCTGGCCCCAACAAGGTTTGTTCATCGCCGATGTGAAAACGGATCTGCCCGGCGAGGATGTAGACAATCTGCTCGTGCGGGTGTTGATGCGGACGCGGCTCGTGCTTCGGCATCAGCCGGTGCAATGCCAGCGTCGCGCCTGCGCCGGAAAACGCCTTGCGCTCGACCCCCTCGCGCACCGGTTGCCATTCGAGTTTGCTCCAGTCGACTTGATGCAGGTTCATGTTGATCTCCACAATAAAAAAAGTTCAATGAAAAGGGTTGTGACAAACACATCCCCGCCAAACACCACCAACACACCGCCGGAAAAAACCGCTTGACCTGGATTCACGCAGCAAGCGGTGCGCCGGGTTCAATGCGCCTTGCCAAACAAGCCGGCCGGCCGCGCCAACAAAAACACCAGCAGGATCGACAGCGCCGCCACATTCTTGAATCCTGCGCCAAACATGACGATGGCCAGCGCCTGCGCCACACCGAGCATGATGCCGCCAGCGAAAGCGCCGCCCGCGCTGCCAAAGCCGCCCACAATCGCGGCAATGAAACCGCTGATGGCGAAGGGCACGCCGACATTGAAGGCAGTGTATTGCGTTGGCGTAATCAGAATGCCGGCCACCGCGCCCAGCCCGGCCGAGAGCGCAAACGCGAAGCCGAGCATGCGCGCCACCGGAATGCCCTGCAAGGCGGCCGCCTCGCGGTTGATAGCGCAGGCGCGCATGGCACGGCCAGTGCGAGTGCGCGCAAAAAATTGCGCTAAACCGGCCACCAGTGCCAGCGACACGCCGGCGATCCACAGCAATTGCACGCTGATGGCGATGCCGCCGATCTTGAACGGTGCCGCCTCCGAGAAGCCGGGAAAGGTTTTGGGCTGATCGCCCGCCACGATCAGCGTCAGACGTTCGATCACGATCTGGGCGGCGAGGGTGGCGAGGATCATCACAAACATGGTGGCATTGCGCCGCCACAGGGGCCGCACCACCAGACGCTCCATCACCACGCCGGTGAACGCGACCAACACGATGGCGCACAGAGCCGCGAGCGGAAGCGGCAAGCCCGCGCGCGTGAGCAGTGCATGCGTGAGCATGCCGCCCAGCATCACGAACATGCCCTGCGCAAAATTGACAATGCCGCTGGCGTTGTAAATCACGCAATAGCCGATGCCGATCAGGCCGTAGATGCAGCCAGTGCCGATGCCCGACACCAGGGTTTGCAGCAGGAAGGTGAGGTCAGGCACGCGTCGCCTCCGGTGCAGGCTCGGCACTGCCAGCTGCCACTCCATTCGCATCGACGCCACCCGCATCGACGCCACCCGCATCGACGCCACCCGCATCCACTCCACCCGCCTCTACTCCACCCGCATCTACTCCACCCAGGTACGCCTCCAGCACCGCCGGGCTGTTCTGCACTTGATCGGGCGTGCCTTCGGCAATCTTGCGGCCAAAATCGAGCACCACGATGTGTGCGGCCAGCTTCATCACAAAATGCATATCGTGCTCAATCAACAGCACCGTGATGCCGCGCCCGATGATGGCACGGATCACTTGCGCCAGATGTTCGGTCTCGACCGCATTCAAGCCCGCTGCCGGTTCGTCGAGCAGCAACAGCTTGGGCGCAGCTGCGAGCGCGCGCGCGACTTCGAGCAGACGCTGCTGGCCGTAGGGCAAGGCAGACGCGGGCACGTCCGCGCGCGCATCGAGCCCCACAAACGACAACAAGTCACGCGCCGCTTCTGCGGCTTCATCGAGTTCGCGCCGCGCCTTTGCAGTGCGCGCCAGCGCCGCCCACACGCCGCCGCCGCCGCGCAGGTGGCAGCCGGCCTCCACGTTCTGGTGCGCGGTGAGGTCGGGAAACAACTGCACCAGCTGGAAGGTGCGCACGATGCCGCGCGCGGCGATCAAATGCGGCGCGCGCGCAGTGATGTCGCTGCCATCGAAGTGGATGCGCCCGCTGTCCGGTGCCAGAAAGCCCGACACCAGATTGAACAAGGTGGTCTTGCCCGCGCCATTCGGGCCGATGATGGCGCTCACCTGCCCCGGCTCAATGCCGAAGCTCACATTGTCGACAGCGCTCAAGCCGCCGAAGCGCCGGGTCACCGCCTCAACCTGGAGCAGGCTCATGCGCCCTCCCGTTTGACGGCAGCGGCGCGGCGCGCGCGCCACAGCGTGGCGAGCGAACTCAAACCCTTGGGCGCATAGATCAAAATCACAATCAGCGCAGCACCATAAGCGAGGTCCTGATAATCCTTGAAGCTGCGAAAGGTTTCAGGCAGCAGACTGATGATGAGTGCGCCGATCAACGGGCCATACACCGAGCCAATGCCGCCCACATAGAGCATGGTGAAGCCCAGCACCACCATGTGCAGGCCGAACACTTCCGGGCTGACAAAACCGACAGTGTGCGCAAACAGCGAACCGGCCAGCGCCGCATACACGGCGGCGATGACAAACGCAATCAGCTTGTAGCGCGCCACGTCAATGCCGAGTGCGCGCGCTGCATCCTCGCTGCCGGCGATGGCCGCAAGCGCGTGGCCAATGCGCGAATGTTTAAGACGGCTTGATATCCACACCGCCAGCGCCAGCGCCGCCAGCAGCGCTGCCAGCTGCGCGCGCTCATGCGGCAATTCCCAGCCGAACGCACCCAGCGGCGGAATCGCCGCGATGCCGGTGTAGCCCATCGTCACGCTGTCCCATTGCACCGCGATCTCCTGCACGATCATGCCGAGCGCCAGCGTCGCCATCGCCAGATAGTGGCCGCGCAAACGCAGGGTCGGATAGCCAATCAACAACGCCAGCAGCGCGGCAGCGGCAATGCCGAGCGGCATGGCAGCGAACACCGGCCACTTGAAAGCCGTGGTCAGCACCGCCGAGGTGTAGCCGCCAATCGCGGCGAAGGCGTTTTGCCCGAACGACACCTGGCCGGTGTAGCCCATGAAGAAATTGAGGCCGGTAACAAAAATGGCGTAGAGCGCCGCGAAGCCCAGCACCGTGACCAGGTAACCGCCCGACACAAAGGCATAGCCCACCAGCACGGCACCCGCCAGCCAGCACAGCGTGGCCGCAATGCCTGAGAGTTTGAATCCGGCCATGCCCATCTCAGGCTGCCGCAAAGTAATAGCGCGCCAGATCATGCGGCGACGCGATTTGATCCGGCGTGACCTCGGCCACCACCCGGCCGACCGCCATCAGATAAGCGCGCGTGGCCAGTTTCAGCGCTAAAGGCGCGCGCTGTTCGACCAGCAGAATGCCCAGCCCGGCGCGATTGAGCGCACCGAGGGTGTCGAGAATCTCTGCTGCCAGGCGCGGTGCCAGGCCGAGCGAGGGTTCATCGAGCAGCAGCAGGCGCGGCCCGGCCATCAGCGCCCGGCCGATGGCCAGCATCTGCTGCTCGCCACCCGAGAGCGAACCGGCGAGTTGCGTCTGCCGGTCTTTGAGGCGCGGAAACAGCGCGAACACGCGCGCCAGGCGCGCCGCGATTTCACCGCGTTGCCCGGCCAGCAGATACGCGCCCAGATCCAGGTTTTCGCGCACCGTCATCGGCCCGAAAATGCCGCGCCCCTCCGGCACCAGAATCACGCCGCGCGTGGTGACAGCTTGCGCGTCATCGCGCGGCAACGCAGCCCCATCGAAGATGACGCGCCCTGCCCCGGGCGTTAACCCCATGATGGCGCGCAACAGCGTGGACTTGCCCGCGCCATTCGGGCCGAGTACGGCGACCAGTTCGCCGCGCGCCAGCGTAAGGCTGGTCGGATGCAGCGCCTCGACATTGCCGTAACGGGCCGACAGCCCCTCTACCGACAGCCAGGGCGCGTCCGGGCTCTTACTTGACAATCTTCACCTTGCCAGCCTGAATCGTGGCGAGTGCAAACGGATTTTGCGTGATGCCCTGATGCACCGTGGCCGAAAAGTTATAGAGACCGGTGGTGCCTTGAAATCCGGTGATGGTCTCCAGCGCATCGCGCACTTTCGGGCCGTCGAACGAATTGGCTTTTTGAATCGCCGCTGCGGTAATCATCACCGCATCCCAGCCGCGTCCGGCCCAGTTCGGGTCACGCTCGCCGTGCTTGGCTTTCCACGGCACCAGAAAATCGTTAATGGCTTTTTTCAGGCCGCCCTCAGGCAGGGCATCGACCACCTGCGATGGGGCGGCAACAAAAAAGAATTTGTCACCGAGCACGTCAGACACCGGGCGGAACACGGCGAGGTCTTCAATCGAGGTCAGCATCTGCATCGGCAGGCCGAGTTGCTTGATGTTTTTGGCGGCGGTCATGGTGGTGCCGCCCAGGCCAATCTTGAGAATCGCCCCCGCGCCCGCCGCATTCATCTTGCCGATCTGCACCGACAGGTCAGCGTCGTCCTGTTTGTATTGATCGACACCGGCAAGCGTGAGACCGTAGTTGGCCGCGATTTTCTCGGCCACGCCTTTTTGCAGATTGGCATAGGGCGTCGGGTCGTGCAGCACACCGACCTTGCGAATCTGCGTGTTCTCCTTGAGGTATTCAAAACGCTTCTCGACCTCAAAACGCGCGGGGGGCAGAGTGGAGAACGCCCACTTCACATGCTCTTCGTTTTGCGGCAGGATCGAGCACAGCACCATTGGAATCTGCGCCCGCGCCACGTTGCCCGCTGCGGCGAGGTTGCCAGCCGAGACGCAGCCGGACAGGAAAATATCGACCTTGTCGGACGACATCATCTTGCGATACACCGTGACCGCCTCCTGCGGCTCGGAGCGGTTGTCTTCGACAATAACTTCAATCTTGCGGCCATTGATGCCGCCCTTCGCGTTGAGGGCATCGACTGCCACTTTCACGCCGTCAGTCCAGGCGCGGTCCACCGTGGCGGCGTAGCCGGTCAGACCGGCCGAGATGCCGATTTTGTAGGGTTGCTGTGCCAGCGCTGCCGTGCCAAACAAGGTTGCTGCCAACACCGCTGCGCTTGCCACACCTGCTGTGAGGATTGTCTTCATCGTCTGTCTCCTTGGGTAAGTTGTCTCGTGTTGCGGCGTTCGTCTTGCGTCGCTCGTTGTTCCTGTTGTTGTTCCTGTTACATCATTCGTCCCGCGTGATCCGGCTTCGCGTCAAACCGCCGGCGCGCCATAACCGCCGCCGCCCGGCGTTTCCAGCAGCACCACATCATCCGGCCCGAGCGTGATCTTGCGCACCTCCGACACATCCTTGCCGTTGACGCGGAAATGCCCGTTCGCACCCGGCATGCCGCCAGCCAGACCCTCCGGCCCCGCGCTGAGCCGGCTTGGCACGGCGTTGAGGGTCCACGCATGTTCAGTGCGCAAATGAAATTGAATCGTCTGGCCATCACCACCACGGGTGCGCCCTTCGCCACCGCTACCGGGGCGCAGCTCTTTACGGTCAAACACGATCGGCATCGCCGCTTCCAGAATTTCCACCGGCACCGCCGCCACCC
Source organism: Burkholderiales bacterium (assembly GCA_031428855.1). Taxonomy (GTDB): domain Bacteria; phylum Pseudomonadota; class Gammaproteobacteria; order Burkholderiales; family JAEUOS01; genus CANJDH01. Next base: position 11,859 of record JANOYK010000116.1, read on the forward strand.
CAGTGGGGTAACACGTGGCCGACGGGCCAGACTTGGTCAGGCGCGCGCCCATCCCGCCGGAGTAATTGAACATGGACGAGGTGAAGGCTGCGCCATTGGCCTGCTTGCCCTGCACCTGAAACGTCCACACCGCCCCCGCACCTTCGGCCAGCACGCGATCGGGCATCACCTGATACAGCGCTTTCAAAATCGGCATCGGCACATACATACCCACCACGTGGCGCGCATTCACCGGCACCGGATATTCGCAATTGACAATGCAGCCCTTGGGCGCAGTGAGGCGAATCGGTGCCAGCGAGCCATGATTGTTGGGCAAATCAGGGTTGAGGCAACTGCGGATCGCGAAGGTGGCGTAGGCGTGGGTGTAGTTCATCACCACGTTGATGCCGCTGGTGCTGGCTGGCGAGCTGCCGGCAAAATCAATCAGGATGTCGCCCGCCACCGTGTCAATCGTGACCGCAGTTTTGAGGGTGATGACCTCGCCGCCCGGCACATCGAATTGCGATTCACCGTGATAGGTGCCGGGTTTGAGTTTGCGCACCGCTGCGCGCGTCGCTTCTTCCGAGCGGCGGATGATTTCATCGGCCACCGCTTCAATGTCGTCCAAGCCATAGCGTGAACACATCGCCGCCAGACGCTCGCCACCGGCTGCGCCGCTCGACACTTGCGCGGCGAGGTCGCCGAACACATGGTCGGGTGTGCGCACATTGCTGCGGATGATGTCGTGGAGGGTGGCGTTGGGGACACCGGCGTCGTAAAACTTGAGCGGCGGAATCCACAGCCCTTCTTCATGCACATCGCGCGCACCGGCCCCGATACCGTAGCCGCCGATGTCGGTGTGGTGAATCGTCGAGCCAATGTAGCCGATCAAGCGCCCGGCCTTGAACACCGGCGTCATCAGCGTGATGTCAAAAAAATGCCCGGCCGACATCCACGGGTCATTGGTGATGACGACATCGCCTGCCACCAGCTTGCCCTCGAACAGTTTGTGCAAGCTGCCGCCTGCCGCAGCGAGCGAATTGATGTGGCCCGGCGTGCCGGTGTTGGCCTGCGCCACCATGCGCCCACGCGCGTCAAACAAGGCGCTGGCCAAGTCACCCGCTTCGCGCACAATCGGCGAGAAGGCGATGCGCTGCAGCGCCTTGGCCTGCTCGCTGACAATGCCGATCAGGTTGGACCAGAGAATTTCAAGTTCAATGCCGTCGAGTTTTTTGCTCATGCTACTGTCTCCAAAGTAGCCACCACACAGCCGAACTGATCCACGCGGGCGCGCCAGCCCGGTGGAATCACGATGGTGGTTTCGCGTTCTTCAATAATCGCCGGGCCGTTGAAGGTCTGGCCGTTGCCCAGGGTATCGCGTGCATACACCGGCACCGCTTGATCGTCCTGCCATAAATGCACCGGGCGCGAAGCCTTCGGTTTGCCCGCTTGCGCCGGCGGCGCAGCGGCGGCGTGGAACGGCACCGGCGGCCCCCCCGCAGTCAAGCGCCAGCTCACAATTTCGATTGGCACATGGGAGGGGTTGAAGCCGTATTGGGCCAGATAGGCACGCTCAAACGTGGCGCGAATCGCCTGCCCATCGCGCCCCTGGCGCGGGTCGGTGGTGAAAGTCACGCCGACTTCGTTTTGCTGGCCGAAGTAGCGCAGATCCGCACCAAAGGTCATGCTGACATCGGCACGCTTGCAGCCGGCATTGGCCAGCGCGGTCAGGCCTTCGTCAGCCATGTCGTTGAACAGGCGCTCGGTGCGCTCCCAGTCAATCGCGTTCAGCAAGCCGAGCGCGCTGCGCACCAGATCCAGCCGCACCGGCGTGACCAGCGTGCCAAATGCCGAGAGCACGCTCGCATGCGGCGGAAAAATCACCGAGGTGCTCGACAGCAGCGCGCCCACTTCACATGCATGCGCCGGGCCGGCCCCGCCGAAAGCAAACAGCGGCATGCCGCGGTAGTCCACGCCGCGGTCAGTCGCATGCGCGCGCGTGGCAGCCGCCATCGCCTCGGCGACGATGCGATAAATTCCGCGCGCGGTCTCACGCACACTGGCACCGAGTTGCTGGCCCACGCGCGCCACTGCGGCGTCGGCAGCGGGCAGATCGAGCGGCATGTCGCCGCCCAAAAAATTACCAGCGTCGAGCAAGCCGAGCACGAGGTCAGCATCGGTCACAGTGGGCTTCAAGCCGCCACGCCCGTAACAGGCCGGGCCGGGTTCGGCCCCGGCGCTCTCTGGCCCCACCTTGAGCAAGCCGAGGTCATCCACATGGGCAATGCTGCCGCCGCCAGCCCCAATCTCGATCATGTCAATCGAGGGAATCGTGACCGGCATGCCGCTGCCTTCTTTGAAGCGGTATTTGCGGTCGGCTTCAAACACGCCGGCCACCAGCGGTTTGCAATCTTCAATCAGGCAGGCCTTGGCGGTGGTGCCGCCCATGTCGAATGACATCAGCCGTTGCAATCCAAGCACGCCGGCATAGTGACTCGCCGCCAGCGCGCCGGCGGCCGGGCCGCTCTCGATCATGCGCACCGGGTTGCGTCCGGCGACTTCAACCCCGATGATGCCGCCGGAGGACAGCATGATGAGCGGCTGGTTGACAAAATGTTCCGCCTGCAAACGCTCGGCCAAGCCGCGCAGATACGGCAACGATACCGGCATGGTGTAGGCGTTGATCGCCGTGGTCGAGGCGCGCGGGTATTCGCGAATCTGCGGCGCGACATCAGCCGATAGCGAGATGAACAGACCGGGCGCGCGCGCGCGCAACACCTCGGCCACCGCGCGCTCGTTGGCAGCGTTGGCGTAGCTGTTGAGCAGGCACACCGCAACTGATTTCACACCGGCCGCTAGCATTGCACCGGCAATCGCCCCGACTTCAGTCTTGTCTGGCACCGCGATCACGCTGCCATCGGCCAAAGTGCGTTCGCGCACGCCGTAGGTCAGTTCGCGCGCAATCAGCGGCGGCTGAAACTCAATCTGCGGGTCATACATTTCATAGCGGTGCTCGTTGCGAATCGCCAGCACATCGCGAAAGCCCTCGGTCACCAGCATCGCGGTGACCTCGCCCTTGCGCTCAATCAGCGTGTTGGTCACCACGGTGGTCGCATGCACGATCACACCGTTGATATCGGCCGGGGTGAGGCCCGCTTTACGCAGCACCGCATGCACGCCGCTGAAAAAACCGTCGAGCAGGCTTTTAGGGGTGGTCAGGGTTTTGTCGACTACCAAGGTGCCGTCAGAGCCGCGCAATACGATGTCAGTGAAGGTGCCGCCGATGTCGACGGCCAGGGAATACACCGGTGTTGATGTGGAATTCAAGAGCCGCTCCAGCCAAGGTTATGGGAAATTGCCTGGGCCGCCTGCCGCACCAGCGCTTGTTGTTTGACACCGGGTTTGGCCCCGATGTATTGGGTTGAACCGACGATCGCTATCGCGCCGGTATACAGGCCGCGATGGTCAAACACCGGTGCCGCCAGGGCGTTGACGCCAAACACCACTTCGTTGGCCGCCGTGGCCCAGCCTTGTTTTTTTACGGCAGCCACCTGCCGGCGCAACAGCGCGGGGCTGGTCACGGTGTCGCGGCTCAAGGACCTAAGCGGTGCCCGCGTACAAGCGTCGAGCAGATGCGCCGGGCCGAACGCGAGCGTCACTTTGCCGTGGGCGCTGCAGTGCAGCCCCATTTGCGTGCCCGGGCGGATGCCGAACTCAACTACCGTATTGCCCTGCACCAGCTCAAGCACCACCACCTTGTCCTGCACCAGCGCCGAAAGCGTCACGGCCTGGCCGGTGGCGTCGCGCAAACTGGCCATCTGCGCTCGCGCGGCATCGAGAATGCCGAAGCGGGTGCGCAAGCGCTCGCCCAACTGGAACAATTTAATGCCGGGCTCGTAGCGCTGATTGAGCGGATCCTGGCGCACGAATTCACGCCTCGTCAGCGTGCGCAGATGGCGATGGATGGTTGCCTTGGAGGTGTTGAATTGGAGCGACAGTTCAGTGACACCGCACTGACCCGGCTGCGCAGCGAGATGCTCGAGAAGGCGCAAGGTTAGATCGGCTGTTTCCCGCCCGCCGCTCGCGGCCAGCGCGGGCGGCAGTGCCGGCCTGGCCAATCTGTCAGTGCGCGGGGACATGTGGGGGGCGTTGGTCATG
>JANOYK010000117.1:0-4984 GCA_031428855.1 Burkholderiales bacterium
TTGAGCAGCGAGTCAATCGCCTTGACGTTGGCTTTGGAGTCAAGCTCGTTCGAGACGCGGCGGAAATTGGTGCGCCACTCGGTCACCGCCACCGACCAGGTGATGTAGCTGGCCAGCGCCACGATGGTGATGCCGGCAAACCAGATGTCGTACTTCACCATCAGGATGGTGAGCACCAGCGTGATCTCGACCAGCGTCGGCAGGATGCTGTAGAGCGTGTACGACACCAGGGACGAGACCCCGCGCGAGCCGCGCTCGATGTCGCGCGTCATGCCGCCGGTCTGGCGCTCCAGATGAAACCGCAAGCTGAGTGAATGCAGATGGCGGAACACCTGCAAGGCGATGCGGCGCACGGCAGACTGCGTGACCTTGGCGAACACAAACTCGCGCAACTCGGTGAACAGCGTGGTGCAGATGCGCAGCAGGCCGTAGGCGATCAACAGGGCAGCGGGCAGCACAATCAAGGCGCGCGGGTCAGTCAGCTTGATCGCCAGCGCATCGACAATCTCTTTCATGATGAGCGGCACGCCGACGTTGGCGAGCTTGGCGCAGAGCAGGAAGGTGAGCGCGAGCAGCACCCGGCCCTTGTACTCCCACAGATAGGGGATCAGCGTGGCAAGGGTGCCCCAGCCGCTGTTGGAACCAGCGGGTTTGCCCGGTGGCGGGGCGGGTTCAGAAGAATTGGCGAAGCGGCGCATCAACTTGGGTGATTCATGGACTTTTGGCGAAATGGCCGGAGACCGGCTCCCACCAAGGGTTTCAATTTGATCGGGCGTAAATCAGAAGTTTTCTTGACCCTGCATTGCCCCGGCAGCTAATGTATCCCAAACCTGATGCGGCAGAAAACAAAACCAAACTTGACCGCGATACGTATCCGGTTTGAATCACACAAGCCAATAGGCGTAGCATGGCTTCTACTGCGGACGCCCTGAACCCGGCAGCTGCGCGTTTTGCGCCCACTCTGGCACGCGATGCAGCGCCCAAAAGGAGGAAGTCATGTTGTGGTGGATTTTTGCTAGTGCAATGGTGGCGCTGCTTGCCCTGGCCTACGCCAACGCGCCCGGCCTTGCATGGACGGCAGTATGCGGCGCGCTGCTGGTGGCGCTGGCGTGGTTTGCGCCGGTGTTTTCGCTCACCGCCATGATCGCGGCATTCGCGGTGTTCGCAGTGATCGCTGCCGTGCTCAATGTGGTGCCACTGCGGCGCGCGCTGATCTCCAATCCGCTGCTGGCGATCTATCGCAAGATTCTGCCGCCGATGTCGCAGACCGAGCAGGAGGCGATTGACGCGGGCACGGTGTGGTGGGAGGGCGAGTTGTTCTCCGGCCGGCCCAACTGGAATGTGCTGCACGCGTATCCGCAGCCGCGCCTGTCGCCTGCGGAAATCGCGTTTCTCGACAACGAGGTCGAGCAGGTGTGCGCGATGTGCAATGACTGGGATACCGCGCATGTGTATCAGGATTTGCCGCCGCCGGTGTGGCAGTTCATCAAGGACAAGGGTTTTCTCGGGATGATTATTCCGAAAAAATATGGCGGCCTTGAATTCTCGGCCTACCTGCACTCGCAGGTGGTAATGAAGCTCGGTTCGCGTTCGGCCACGCTGGCGGTGTCGGTGATGGTGCCCAATTCACTCGGACCGGCCGAGTTGCTGATTCACTACGGCACTGAAGAGCAGAAAAATTATTACCTGCCGCGTCTGGCGAAAGGCATCGATGTGCCCGCCTTCGCATTGACCAACCCGATGGCGGGGTCGGATGCGGCGGCGATTCCGGATGTGGGCATCGTCTGCAAAGGCCTGTGGGAAGGCAAAGAAATTACCGGCATGCGCGTGACGTGGGACAAGCGCTACATCACGCTCGGGCCGATCTGCAGCGTGCTGGGTCTTGCGATTAAGCTGCATGACCCGGAGCATTTGCTCGGCGATCAGTTTGGCAACCGCGAAGACCTCGGCATCACCTGCGTGCTGGTGCCGGCCGGCACGCCGGGGGTCAATATCGGCCGGCGTCACTGGCCGCTGCATGCGACGTTTCAGAACGGGCCGAACTGGGGCAAAGATGTCTTCATGCCGCTCGATTGGATCATCGGCGGCCCGCAAATGGCGGGGCAGGGCTGGCGCATGCTGATGGAGTGCCTGGCGGCGGGGCGTTCGATCTCGCTGCCGTCGCTCTCGACCGGCTTTGCCAAACTCGCCGCGCGCTCGACCGGCGCTTATGCGCGCGTGCGCAGCCAGTTCAAAACACCGATTGGCAAATTTGAGGGGGTGGAAGAAGCGCTCACCCGCATCGCCGCCGGCACCTACATGATGGACGCTACACGCATCATGACCGCGTCCGCCGTCGATCTCGGCGAGAAGCCCGCTGTGGCCTCGGCGATTGCCAAGCTGCACGTGACCGAAACCTGCCGCCATCTGCTGATTGACGCGATGGACATTCTCGGCGGCAAGGGCATCATGCTGGGGCCAAACAATCTGATAGGCCGCGCCTATGAGCAGGTGCCGATCGGCATCACGGTCGAGGGCGCGAACATTTTGACGCGCTCGCTGATCGTGTTCGGCCAAGGCGCGATCCGCTGTCATCCGTTTGTGTTGAAAGAGATTGAAGCGACGCGCGAGCAGGATAAGGAAAAAGCCTCGCGCCTGTTTGATGCGGCGCTGTTCGGCCACATCAGCTTCGCGATTTCCAACTTCGCGCGTGCGTTGGTGATGGGCCTGACCGGCTCCCATTTTGTGCGCACGCCCGAGGCGATTGACCCGCGCACGCGGCGCTACTACCAGCAGTTGACCCGCATGTCGGCCAGCTTCGCATTTCTCGCTGACGTGTCAATGCTGGTGATGGGCGGCGGCTTGAAGCGCCGCGAAAAACTGTCGGCACGTTTGGGCGACGTGCTCTCGCAGATGTACATGTGCTCGGCCGCGCTCAAGCGCTACGAGGGCCAGGGCCGCAACCACGCCGACGCGCCGCTGCTGCATTGGGCGCTGTGGGATGCGCTCTACAAAGCGCAAACCGCGATGTACGGCGTGATCTCAAACTACCCGAGCACATTCGCCGGCTGGTGTCTGCGCCGCGTGATCTATCCGTTGGGCGCGATGTTCCATGCGCCCTCTGACGACCTCGGCCGCGTCGCCGCGCGCCTGTTGATCGAAGCCTCAAGCGACACCAACAAGGGGCGCGATCGCCTCACCGCCGGCATCTATCTGCCGCGCGCCAAGCTGGGCCATCAGGCGGGCAACCCGGCTGACCATGAGCTGCCATCAGAACCGCTCGCCGCGCTGGAAGCCGCACTGGCAGCGGCTCCTGGGGCCGAGGCCGCCGAGGCCAAAATCCGCGGCGCGCAGAAGAGCGGCCACCTGCCGAAAATGGAGCACAATGCACTGATGCAGCGTGCGCAGGATGCCGGTGTCATCACGGCGGAAGAAGCAGCGCACCTCGCACAATTCGAGCGCCTGCGCGCCGAGGTGATCCGGGTGGATCACTTCCCGCAGGATTTCGGACGCAGCGCAATCTACGGCACAATGAACAGCACCACGAGCAGCACCACGAGCAGCGCACCAAGCAGCACAGCGCCTGCCCGCGCTGCCGCCTGAAAGGAACCAGATGCAAACCGTAGACAACCTGATTGCCGGCCTGCCCTACAAGCACCAGCCCGCCGTGCAACGCCTGCGCTCACTGATCCTCAAGGCCGATCCCGGCGTGGTCGAAACCGTCAAGTGGGGCACCCCGGTGTATTCACGCGGACGCAACCTGATTTCGATTGTGCCCAACGAAGAACACGTGCAGCTCAAACTGTGGGAAGGTGGCCTGCTCGCGCGCCGCTTCAAATGCATCGAAGGCAAGGGCCCGGGCATGCGCCACATCACGGTGCCCTACCAAGGCGACTTCGACTTCAAAGCGATTGCTGGCGTCATCACCGCCATTATCAAAATTAAAAAACCGGCTGCGCCTGCCAAGCAGCCCGCAGCAGCAGCCGGGAAACCCGCAGCGCCCGCCAAGAAGCCGGCGGCCCGGCCAACGCCGCGCACCGCTTCTTAGGCATCCGGAAGACTCTGGCCAATGCGCCGGAGAATGGCTCCTGCAGCCACTCTTCGGCATTGCCCCGCTAAGCCGCTGGTTTCAGCCGCGCGCCCAAGCCGTACCAGTCGAACCTGCGTGTCGCCAGCATCAGCGCGGCGAGCACGCCGAACACCAGCAGCGCGCCCAGCAGCAGCGCATGGTCTTCCGAATTGAGCAACACGAACATGGCACCAAACAGCGCTGCGCTCGACGCCCCCATGGTGAGCCCGCGCCAGACCCCGCCCAACACGCCCGACGCGTACCACGCCACCAGCAGCACACAAGCGCCCGACGCTGCGGCGTAGGCGCGCACGAAGCCGATGTGTTCGGCCAGCGCAATCAACAGCAGAAAGAACACCGCCAGCGCCAGCCCGATGAAACCGTATTGCACCGGATGCACGCGCGCGGCGCCGGCAAATTCATAGGCCAGCACCAGCAAGAAGGTCAGGCCAATGAACAGAAAACCGTACTGCACCGAGCGGTAGGACTGTGAATAAAGATTGACCGGCTCGACCAGAGAAATGCTCAGTGCCGGTGCGTGACCCGAGGCACCGGACTCGCCCGGCGCCACCGCGGAGGCGGGCCGGGTGGGGCGCGTGGACGTGCCTTGCAAGGCAAATTCATTCATGCTCCAGGTTGCTTCAAAACCGCTGGCCGAAATGGTCTTGGTGTCGGGCAAGAAATTGCCTGAGAAGCCCGGATGGGGCCAATTCGACTTGAGCGCAATCGCGGTCTTTTTGGCCAACGGGCCGAGCGCGAACTCCTCCATGCCGAGAAAATCGATGCCAAACGAAAAATCAGCGGCCTCGCCCGCTTTCAGACCCGCCAGCGGCGCGTGAATGCCGTGCGGCACATCGGGCAGGCGCGCCCCCGGTTTGAATTCAATCCGCTGCCCCCCAAGGTTGAGCGTGGTCGCATGCTTGATGCCCTGCACGC